>JAVKCR010000304.1:0-1510 GCA_040222645.1 Rhodospirillales bacterium | reverse complement strand
CGTGGTCACCGGCCAGGGCGACCGCATGGAAGCCGGCTCCCACGGCGTCGGCGGCCGCGTCGCCTATGCCCACTGGCTGGAACCGGAGAACTGGCAGGGCGTCATCGACGAGGCGCTGCGCCAGGCGCTGGTCAATCTCGACGCCGTGGATGCACCGGCCGGCGACATGCCGGTCGTGCTCGGCCCGGGCTGGCCCGGCGTCATGCTGCACGAGGCGGTCGGCCACGGCCTCGAGGGCGATTTCAACCGCAAGAAGACCTCCGCCTTCGCCGGCCTGATGGGCCAGCAGGTTGCCTCGAAGGGCGTCACCGTGGTCGATGACGGCACCCTGCAGGACCGCCGCGGCAGCCTGACCATAGACGACGAGGGCACGCCGACCGACTACACCGTGCTGATCGAGGACGGCATCCTGAAGGGTTACATGCAGGACCGCATGAACGCGCGCCTGATGGGCGTCGCCCCCACCGGCAACGGCCGGCGGGAAAGCTATGCCCACCAGCCGATGCCGCGGATGACCAACACCTACATGCTCGGCGGCGATCTCGACCCGGCGGAAATCCTCTCGACCGTCAAGAAAGGCATCTACGCGGTGAATTTCGGCGGCGGACAGGTCGACATCACGTCCGGCAAGTTCGTGTTCTCCGCGACCGAGGCCTACATGATCGAGAACGGCAAGGTCGGCCCGGCGGTCAAGGGCGCGACGCTGATCGGCAACGGACCGGAAGCCATGGGTCGGGTCTCGATGATCGGCAACGACATGGCGCTCGACAGCGGTATCGGCACCTGCGGCAAGGCCGGACAGGGCGTGCCCGTCGGCGTCGGCCAGCCGACCTTCAAGATCGATTCCCTGACCGTCGGCGGCACGGCGGTCTGACCATGATCCAGCTCCACTATTTTCCCGGCAATGCCAATTTCGCGCCGCATATCGTGCTGGAGGAAATCGGCGTTCCCCACGAACTCGTCCTCGTCGACCGGGCGAACAACGGTCACAAGACGCCGGGCTACCTGAAGCTGAACCCGACGGGGCGCATCCCTGTCATGGTCGACGGCGATTTCGTGCTCTACGAGTCCGCCGCGATCTGCCTGCATCTCTCGGACTGTCACCCGGAAGCGGGACTCGCACCCGCGCTCGGCACTCAGGAGCGTGCGCAGATGTACATGTGGCTGATGTACCTCACCAATACCCTGCAGGCGGAAGTGCTGACCTACCACTACACCGCCCGCTACCAGCCGGTTGCAGACGCGGTGCCCGCCGCCAAGGCGCTGAGCGAGGAAAAGCTCGGCGGCATGTTCGACCTGATCGAGGCGGAACTGGCGGACGGCCGGACCTGGGTCGCCGGCGATTTCTTCTCGATTGCCGACATCTACCTGTTCATGAACGCGCGCTTCTGCCGGATGATCGGCAACCCGCCGAAGACCAGGCCCAACCTGAAGCGCCTGCTCGACGCGGTCGCGGCGCGGCCGGCCACCATCCGCGCCGGCGAGGCGGAAGGCCTCGCCGCCCCCTACT
>JAVKCR010000303.1:0-3101 GCA_040222645.1 Rhodospirillales bacterium | reverse complement strand
CGACAGCTGGGAAGTCATCCACGTGGCTAATTCCCGGACCTTCGAGGCGATGGGTCTGAAGCCGTGGACGTTCGAGGAGACCCGGCAGAACGTGGCGAAGTCCCTGCGCGAAGCATTCCCGGACCTTTTCGGAGACCGCTGGGAAGAGGCGCGGGATTTTTTCTATGCCACCTATGACGAGATTCACCTCGACTATATCCGGCCGCTGCCGGGCGCCGGCGAGGCGCTGGAGCGGTTCGCGGAACTCGGCCTGCCGCTGTCGGTGGTGTCCAACAAGACGGCAAGTTACCTGAGGAAAGAGGTTGAAGCCCTTGGCTGGAAAGAACATTTCGTCCGTGTCCATGGTGCCGGGGATTTCGAGCGCGACAAGCCCGACCCGATGGTGGTGCATGCAGCACTCGGTGGAAACCTGGCCGACAGGGGCGTCTGGTTCATCGGCGACAATGCGATCGACATGGAATGCGGCTATCGCTCCGGTTGCACGGCGGTATTGATGCACGGCGTATCGCTCCCATCTGACAAGGAACGTCAATGGACGCCGCATCTACGATACGCGGATTTCGCTGATCTTGCTGCGGCGGTTCACGCGCTCGTCGCCAAGGGGACTGTATCGTCCGGTTGACTCTGCTACAGTACCTTTGTGGGTGACAATGGTGGGGACCATAAACGCTACAAACATGGCAACAAGAAGAGAACACGACCATGTCCAATGAGAAGACACAGAACGTGCAGGACGTTTTTCTGAACTATGTGCGCAAGCACAAGACACCCGTCACCGTATTCCTGATCAATGGCGTGAAGCTGCAGGGTATCATCACCTGGTTCGACAATTTCTCGATGCTGCTGCGTCGGGATGGTCATACGCAGCTTGTGTACAAGCATGCGATATCGACCGTGATGCCGGGCGCGCCCGTGCATCTGTTCGAACCGTCGAAAGAGGAGGACGCCGATAGCTGACCGGTTATCGGATGAAGCCGGCCGTTCCTACGGCCAGCGCACCCTTCTCATTCACCCCCATGACAAGCGGGGCGGCGGGGACGTACGAACCCCTGCGGCCCGTCTTGAGGAGGCCGCCGGCCTCTGTCACGCGATCGACCTCGACATCGTCGATGCGCGAACGCTCGGCCTTGGCCGCAGGACGCCCTCGACCCTGATCGGCAGCGGCATGGTCGCGGAGATCGCCGAGGAGGTCGAGCAATCCGAGATCGGCCTCGTCGTCATCGACGGCTCGCTCACCCCGATCCAGCAGCGCAACCTTGAACGCGCCTGGAAATGCAAGGTCATCGACCGCACAGCGCTCATCCTCGAGATCTTCGGTGAACGTGCGGCGACCCGCGAGGGGCGCATGCAGGTCGAACTGGCGTCGCTGACCTACCAGCGCTCGCGTCTCGTGCGGTCCTGGACTCACCTGGAACGCCAGCGCGGCGGCTTCGGCTTCCTCGGCGGGCCGGGCGAACGCCAGATCGAATCCGACCGCCGCCAGATCGACGAGCGCGTTGTCCGCATCCGCGGCGATCTCGAGAAGGTGGTGCGTACCCGTACCCTTCACCGCTCGGCGCGCAAGAAGGTGCCCTATCCGGTGGTGGCGCTGGTCGGCTATACCAACGCCGGCAAATCCACTCTGTTCAACCGGCTGACCTCTTCCAACGTGGATGCGAGGGACCAGGTTTTCGCGACCCTCGACCCGACCATGCGGCGTCTCGACCTGCCGTCCGGGCGCACCGTTATCCTGTCCGATACCGTCGGTTTCATCTCCGACCTGCCGACCATGCTGGTTGCGGCCTTCCGCGCGACGCTGGAGGAGGTCATCGAGGCCGATGTCATCCTGCATGTCCGCGACATCGCCAATCCGGACACGGAGCAGCAGCGCGCGGACGTGCGCTCCGTTCTCAAGGACCTCGATATCGACCTCGAAGCCGAGCGCTATTGCTACGAGGTCCTCAACAAGATCGACCTGATGGACCCGGAAACCCGCGGGCGTTTCGACGCCATGGCGCGGTCGGAGGATGCGGTCGCCGTTTCCGCCGTTACCGGCGAGAACCTCTCCGGATTGCTGGCGCTGATCGATGCCTCGCTGGCGAGCCGGGAAGAAACCTTCGCGGTTTCCCTCGACCTCTCCGACGGCGCATCGATCGCCTGGATCTACAGCCACGGCGAGGTTCTCGACCGCAAGGACGAGGGCATGGAAGCCCGCATGAAGGTCCGGATGACTCCGACGGAGAAGGCCCGGCTTGAGAACAGACTGGGCAAAACCCTTGTCCCGGCTTGACTTGCGGGGGTAGCTTCTCTATCACGCTGGCACTCATTGATGGGGAGTGCTAGCAGCCGTTGCCGGCAGCATCGCCTCCTCATCGCCACGAAACTGACTGGCAGGAGGACAATATGGCCATTCGTCCGCTACATGACCGGGTGATCGTCAAGGCGCTCGATCTGGACACGAAGACCGCTGGCGGCATCATCATCCCCGATTCCGCGAAGGAAAAACCGATGCAGGGCAAGGTCATTGCCGTCGGTTCCGGCGCGCGCGGCGAGGACGGCAAGGTCACGCCGCTCGACGTGAAGAAGGGCGATACCGTGCTCTACGGCAAGTGGTCCGGCACCGAAATCAAGGTCGATGGCGATGATCTGCTGATCATGCGCGAATCCGACATCATGGGCATTATGGAATAAGGGGTCTGAAATCATGGCTGCCAAGGAAGTAAAATTCTCGACGGACGCGCGCGATCGCATGCTGCGCGGCGTCGACATCCTCGCCAACGCGGTGAAGGTCACTCTCGGTCCGAAGGGCCGCAACGTCGTCCTCGACAAGTCGTTCGGCGCCCCGCGCATCACCAAGGACGGCGTGACCGTCGCGAAGGACATCGAGCTCTCGGACAAGTTCGAGAACATGGGCGCGCAGATGGTCAAGGAAGTCGCTTCCCGGACCAACGACCTCGCCGGTGACGGCACCACCACCGCTACCGTGCTGGCCCAGTCGATCGTCAAGGAAGGCGTGAAGGCTGTCGCCGCCGGCATGAACCCGATGGACCTGAAGCGCGGCATCGACCTCGCCGTCGAAGCCGTCGTGGCCGACATCGAGAAGCGTGCCAAGAAGATCAAGA
>JAVKCR010000302.1:0-11603 GCA_040222645.1 Rhodospirillales bacterium | reverse complement strand
TCGAGATTTCCCTCGTCGCGCAGATGACGCTGATGCGCCTGCCGCATCTCGGCATGCGTATCGTGCCGTTCGGCATCCTGTTCGGCGGCATGGCCTGTTTCTGGCGCCTGTCGCGGTACCAGGAGCTTGTCGTGGCACGTGCCGCCGGCGCCTCCGTCTGGCAGATCATCATGCCGACGCTCGTCGTCTCGATGATGCTGGGGCTGTTCCAGACCGGCGCCCTGAACCCCCTCTCCTCCTTCATGCTGACGCGGTACGAGGTCCTCGAGAACCGCTACTTCCGGGGCATCACCAACTCGCTCGACATCTCGGGGAGCGGTATCTGGCTGCGCCAGGGCAGCGCCGAGGGCCAGGACGTCATCCACGCGAAGAAGGTTTTCCAACAGGGTATCGACGTCGAACTGACCGACGTGACCATCTACCGTTTTTCACCCGACGAGAAATTCCGGGAACGTCTCGACGCGCAATTCGCCCAGCTCGGCGAGGGGTTCTGGTATCTGCAGGATGTCTGGGTGCATTCCATCGATTCCGGGAGCCTCGAGATCGGCGAGACGAAGAAGGGTTACTCCACCTTCCTGGAGGAATATTTCATCGACACCGACCTGACCCTGCGGAAGATCCAGGACAGTTTCGCGTCGCCGGAGACCATGTCCTTCTGGTCGCTGCCCGGGTTCATCGGCGTGCTGGAGAGTTCCGGCTTCTCGGCCCTCAGGCACAAGCTCCACTTCCAGTCGCTGCTTTCGGTTCCGTTTCTCCTGTGCGCAATGGTGCTGATATCGGCGGCCTTCTCGCTCCGCCTGACACAGCGGTCCGGTACGGGTTTCTTGATCGTCGGCGGCGTAACCGCCGGCTTTCTGTTGTTCGTTTTCTCGGATATAACCCGCGCGCTCGGACTATCGGAGAGCATACCCGTGCCACTGGCCGCCTGGTCGCCGGCCGGGGTCAGCATATTGCTCGGGCTTGCTCTCCTGTTTCATCTGGAAGATGGTTAGGAATGACAGCCAAACCCTTGACATGGTTAACAGTTGGACTGGCGCTGGTTATCGTTGCGATGGCCGGATCCGCGTTCGCGCAACCGGCGACCGTGCAGCAGCCGGCAGTCTTCCAGGCCGACGAGGTGATCTATGACGATCAACTCGAGATCGTTACAGCACGCGGCAATGTCGAGGTTGTCCAGGGCGACCGCACCCTGCTTGCCGATTCCATTTCCTACGACCGCAAGACGGATATTGTCACCGCGAACGGCAATATCTCGCTGCTGGAGCCGACCGGCGATGTGATGTTTGCGGAGCGCGTCGAGCTCTCCGGCGATCTGAAGACCGGCGTGATCTCGGAAATCCGCATCCTGCTCGCCGACAATTCGCGCTTCGCGGCGCGTGGCGGACGTCGGACCGACGGCAACCTGACCGAGCTTGCGAAGGCGGTCTACTCGCCCTGCGAACTCTGCAAGGATGATCCCGGCGCTGCCCCGCTATGGCAGATCAAGGCCGAGCGGGTCAACCACGACCAGAAAGACCAGACGATCGAGTACTACGATGCCGTGATGGAATTCTACGGTATCCCGTTCCTCTACCTGCCCTATTTCCAGCATCCGGATCCGACGGTAAAGCGCCGCAGCGGCTTTCTCGCGCCTACGGTCGGTTCCAACTCGGACCTCGGTTTCTTCACGCATACGCCTTATTTCTGGGCCATCAATGAACAAGAAGACGCGACCTTGACGCCCATCGTCACCTCGAAGGAGCGCGTCATCGGTCTCGCCGAGTATCGCTGGCGCGGCAACAAGGGGAGCTTCGACGTCGAAGGCAGCATGACCAGCGATTCGGACAATGAATTCCGCGGTCACATTTTCTCGGAATCCGAGTTTCATGTCGACGACACCTGGCGCTGGGGTCTGGACATCGAACGGTCAACCGACGACACCTATCTCGCCCGCTACCAGCTTTCCAGCGAGGACGACCTGACTTCGCGTTTCTACGTTGAAGGATTTGACGGGCGGAAATATGCATCGTTGTCATCCTACGCCTACCAGGGCCTGCGCGAAGCGGATGATCCGGGAGAGACGCCGCTGGTCATGCCGATTGCCCAGTATGACTATGTCGGTGATCCAAGCAGGTCGACGGGCCGGTATTTCCATTTCAATGCCAATACCCAGGTTCTGCAGCGCAGCGATGGTCCAGACAGCCGGCGTATGTCGCTGAAGGGCGGCTGGACAATGCCGTACACGGGTCCGCTCGGTGACGAGGTTAAAGTCAGCGCGACCGTGCAGGGTGATCTCTACCATGTCGCAAGCGTCAACACCGGCGGACCGGGCACCGAAAGCGGGCTGACGGGGCGCGTCTTTCCCCAGGCATCGGTTGACTGGTCGTGGCCGCTCGTGCGGGATCAGGAAGGCGCCCACCAGATTATCAAGCCGCTTGCATCCGCCGTCGTCGCGCCTTTCGGTGGCAACCCGTCGAAGATTCCGAATGAAGACAGCAAGGATTTCGAATTCGACGACACCAATCTGTTCAGCGCCAACCGTTTCACCGGCTTCGACCGGGTCGAAGGAGGCCCTCGGTTCAATTACGGTCTGAACTGGGGCTGGTACGGCGATGGCGGAGGACACACCGAGGTTCTCGTCGGGCAAAGCTACCACATCAAGGAGGATGACACCTTCACCGAGGAAAGTGGACTCAGGGAACATTTTTCCGATGTCGTCGGCCGGGTCGAGCTTGCCCCGACGAACGCCTTGTCGTTTCTGTACAGGTTCCGGTTGTCCAAGGAAGACCTCGAACCGAAACGGCAGGAAATCGGCTTCTCGGGCGGAGAAAGGGCCCTGTCGGTCGGTATGACCTACATCCAGTTCGATCGACAGGGCGCGACCGACGAATTCGAGGCTCGCGAGGAAATTTACATGTCCCTGAGATCCGAGCTCACGCAATACTGGACCGCAAGCACTCATGGCCGCCGCGACCTGACGGACGACGGCGGGTGGCTGGAACTCGGTCTCGGCCTTACCTATGAGGACGAATGTTTCGGATTCTCTGCCGACTACCGCAGAAGTTTCACGCAAGACCGCGACGTCGATGCGGAAGATACAATCCTGTTCCGCTTCATTTTCCGAAATCTCGGTGAGGTCGGCGGACCTGTCGGATAATTCAAACCGGACGGTGACCATATCATGAGAAAACTGACCGGACTGTTCGCAGCATCCCTGTTCGCGCTCTGCGGGGCTTCCGTTCCTCAATCCGCTGATGCCCAGAGCTTCCGCGTCGCTGCGGTCGTCAACGACGACATCATCTCCACGCTGGATCTCGGCGCCCGCATCGAGATGATCGTGCGTTCCAGCAACCTTCCCGCCACCAACGACACCCGTCGACAGCTCGCACCACAGATGCTGCGCATGCTCATCGATGAGAAACTGAAGATGCAGGAAGCGGAACGGCTGAACATCACCATTTCTCCCACGGACCTGAACCAGGCGATCTCCACGGTCGAGAAACGCAACAACATACCCGCAGGACAATTCCGCGAGACGATGGACCGACAGGGCGTTCCATATGATTCGGTCATCGACCAGATAAGGGCGGACCTCTCCTGGAACCGGATTGTTGCGCGCCGCATTGCCGGACAGATCACGTTGGACGATTCGGAAGTCAGGGAAGCGACTGAACGCCTGAAATCGATTACCGGGAAACCGGAGCACGATTTCAGCGAGATATTCCTGTCAACCAGTCCGCCGGCGGACTCTTCGGAGGTGCAAGCCCTGGCGCTCAAGCTCATCAGCGACATCCAGTCCGGGGCGCCGTTCGAACAGGTGGCCCGGCAATTTTCCCAATCGGCCTACGCCTCCGAAGGCGGCAGGGTTGGATGGATGGCGCCGGGAGACATCGAACCGGAAATCGAGAACGCACTGCTCCGAATGGAGCCCGGCGAAGTGGCCGGCCCGATCAGGGCTCTTGGTGGACTGGCGATCCTGCGTCTCAACAACCGCCGCCTTGTCGGAGGGGCGCCCCGGGTAACCATAGAACTTACCCAGATCGTTTTCGAACTTCCTGCCGATGCAAACGAACAGACTGTCGAGCAGACCAGGTTCCGAGCCTCCCAGGTCGCGGCACAGGCCTCCGGTTGCGACAGCTTCAATGCGCTGGGGAAGCAACACGGATCCGCGCTCTCCGGGTCTCTCGGCGAACTGCAGCTGAACGAAATGCCACAGGCCATTTCAGCGGTCGTTTCACCGCTTCGGGCCGGCCAGGTCAGCCCGCCGACACGCACCGATGCCGGAATCGTTCTCTACATGGTCTGCAAGCGTGACGAACAGAGCAGCGAGATAAGCGAGGACCAGGTGCGCGAGCGTCTCCGGCTGCAGCGGATCCAGCTCCAGGCGGAACGCTACCTGCAGGACCTGAGGCGCGCCGCCTTCGTCGAAATCAGACTCTGAGCCCTGCCGTGACCGATCTTCCACCACTCGCGGTAACAATGGGGGAACCGGCAGGCATCGGCGGCGAGGTTCTGCTGAAAGCCTGGCTGGCCTTGCGTGGCAGCGGGCCGGTCTTCTTCGTGCTCGACGACCCCGAGCGTCTTGCCGCCCTCGCCGCACGTCTCGGATTGGGTATTCCGGTCGCAACCATTGCCACGACTGAAGAGGCGGCCACCCAGTTTCCGGATGCCCTTCCCGTGCTCCCGGTCGCACTGGCGGCGCCTGTCGATCCTGGCAAGCCCGACAGCCGGAACGGCAAATCCGTGATCGTTGCCATCGAACGGGCCGTTGAACTGTCGATGCAGGGCAGTGCCGCCGGTATCGTCACCAATCCGATCAACAAGTCGGTGCTCTACGAAGCGGGCTTCCGCTATCCCGGCCATACCGAGTTCCTGACCGCGCTTGGCGGCGCCCGAACGCCGGTGATGATGCTGGCGCATGCGGAATTGCGGGTTGTCCCCGTCTCCATCCATGAATCGCTGCGCGACGCGGTGAATGGGCTGACCGTCGAGGCCATCCTCGACAAGGCGAGGGTCGTCGCGTCGTCGTTGCGTACCGATTTCGGCATCTCGACGCCGCGCCTGGCCGTCGCCGGGCTCAATCCGCATGCCGGCGAAGGCGGCGCGATGGGCACCGAGGAGCAGACCATCGTCGGCCCCGCGATCGAGATCCTCCGCAATGAAGGGATCGACGCCATCGGCCCGATGCCGCCGGACACCATGTTCCACGCCGCCGCCCGGCGGGGATACGATGCCGCGATCTGCATGTATCACGACCAGGCGCTGATACCGCTGAAGACCATCGACTTCGACGGTGGTGTCAACGTGACGCTTGGCCTGCCCTTCGTGCGCACCAGCCCGGATCACGGTACCGCATTCGATATCGCGGGAACCGGCAAGGCGAATGCCGAGAGCCTGATCGCGGCAATCCGCATGGCAGCTTCGATCGCCGGGCACCGGCGCCTGGCGGCGGCGTGAGCGACGCGCTCGCCGCGCTGCCGCCGATCCGCGAGCAGCTGGCGCGGCATGGCTTGCTGGCCCGCAAATCATTCGGCCAGCATTTCCTGCTCGACCTCAACCTGACCGGCCGCATCGCCCGCGCGGCGGGAGACCTGGCCACAGGCACCTGCATAGAGATCGGGCCCGGCCCAGGCGGGCTCACGCGGGCGCTACTGGCGGCCGGCGCCGCCGCGGTGATCGCAATCGAGAAGGACACCCGCTTCCGGCCGCTGCTCGACGAGATCGGCGCCGCCTGCCCCGGCCGCCTCTCGGTGATCGAGGACGATGCCCTGAAGACCGATACGGCACTGCTCGGGTCGGCGCCCCGGCGCATTATCGCCAACCTGCCCTACAACATATCGACGCCGCTGCTGATCGGCTGGCTGCGCAACATCGCCGCCTTCGAGAGCCTGACCCTGATGTTCCAGAAGGAAGTGGCGGTCCGCATCGCCTCCGGGCCGGGGACATCGGATTACGGACGGCTTTCCGTGATGACGCAATGGCTCTGCGAGGCAGATATCCTGTTCGATATCCCGGCCCGCGCCTTTACCCCGCCGCCGAAAGTCGACAGTGCGGTGATCCGCCTGACTCCCCGGCCAGACCTGCCCGACCGGGAGACCTTTGCCCGCGTCGAGGGCATCGTTGCACGGGCCTTCAACCAGCGGCGCAAGATGCTGCGTTCAAGCCTGAAGGGGTGCGATTTCGAGGCCGCCGGCATCGACCCGACCCGCCGGGCGGAAGAACTCTCGGTGGCCGATTTCCTGAGGCTCGCGGGCGTTTCGGCCTGAACGGCGCAATCAGCTGCCCCGCATCTCGTTGGCGAAACCGGCCAGGCCGATCTGGCGTTCGCGGCGCAGCCGCTCGGCAGCGAGAATGGAGCGCGCACTCGAGATGCTTCGGTTGATGTCGTCATTGACGATGACGTAGTCGTATTCCGACCAGTGCGACATCTCGTCGAGCGCCTTGGCCATGCGCCCCTGCACCACCTCCTCGCTGTCCTGGGCCCGGGCGCGCAGGCGGCGCTCCAGCTCACCAACGGACGGCGGCATGATGAAAGTGCGGACGAGGTCCCGGGGCGCCTTTTCGGAGAGCTGCTGGGTACCCTGCCAGTCGATGTCGAACAACACGTCCCGGCCGCGCCGGAGCGCATCTTCCACCCGTTCACGCGGCGTGCCGTAGAAATTGTCGAAGACTTTCGCATGTTCGAGAAGCCCGTCATTCTCCACCAGCAGATGGAACTCGGGCACGCTGATGAAGTGGTAATGGACCCCGTCGACCTCACCCGGACGCGGCTTGCGGGTTGTGACGGACACCGACATGGTCAGGTTGTCGTCATTGTCGAGCAACGCGCGAGAGATGGTGCTCTTCCCGGCTCCGGAGGGGGATGACAAGACCAGCATCAGGCCACGGCGGCGTATCTCCATGGAACCGGACTCCCTCGGGCTATTCAATATTCTGGACCTGCTCTCGCATCTGCTCGATGGCAGATTTGAGCTCGAGGCCGATATTGGTCAGTTCGGCATCGTTCGCCTTGGAGCAGAGTGTATTGGCCTCGCGGTTGAATTCCTGGCAGAGGAAATCGAGCTTCCGGCCGACCGGTCCGCCATCGGCCACCAGCTTGCGGGCGGCCGCAACATGCGCATCGAGACGATCGAGTTCCTCGCGGATATCTGCCTTGGCGGCAAGCAAGAGGGCTTCCTGCCCGAGACGTTCGGTATCGAAGCGCTCATCCTCGCGCGCCAGCCGGGCGATGCCGTCGCGCAGACGCTGCAGGAACATGTCGGGCCGGGCATCCGCCCGCGCGCGCGCCGCCGCCGTCAGGCTGGCGATCGTATCGAGAAAGGCGCCGACAAGGGCTGCGAGCACCTTGCCTTCCGCCTCGCGCATCACGACGAGATCGGCGAGGGCGGCGTCAAGGCCTGCCAGCGCCGCTTCGATTGCCGCATCGTCAGGCAGCTGGGAATCCTGGCCCCCGTCACCGCTGTCGACCACGCCGCGGACACCGGCCAGCACGTCGAGACGCGGCTTTTCCGCGCCGGTTTCGGTCGCGAGGTCGCTGCAGGTATTCCAGAGGTCCCGCAACAGGTCGCGGTTGATGCTGTAGACAGGCTGCGCCGCATCACGCTGCAGGGTGAGGCCGGCGGACAGGTTGCCGCGCGACAGGGCAGCCTCGATGGCCTTGCGGCCCGGCAGTTCCACCCGCTCGAAACCACCCGGCAGGCGGAAACGGAAATCCAGCCCCTTGCCGTTGACGCTCTTCAGTTCCCAGACCAGCCGCATGCCCTCCAAAGCGGTCTCGCTCCGGGCGAAGCCGGTCATGCTCAGTACTTTTGTCATCCGCACCTCACTAGCCGCCCTTTCTATATGCCGGGCATCCGGGATGGAAAAGGTTTGCGTTCCCACCTCGCCCGAAGCCAATCTTGGGCATGCGCCAACTCCTGATCTGCACAGCCCTGATCGCCGGATCGATCGCCGCCTGCGCAATCGTCCCCGAGCCGCCCGTCCGTTCCCTCGACGACCTCGCTGTCCGCCAGGCGGACGGCAGCAGATTGCCGCTGGCGCAGCTTGTCTGGAGCCCGGCCCCGCAATCCTCCGATACGCTTCCAGAAGGTGCTATCGAACGCAAGGAACTCGGCCCTGCCCTCGACTGGCTGGCCGCCCATGACGCCGACGGCAACGGCTGGCTGACCACGGGAGAACTGAACACCGCCTGGGCCCTGTTGGCCGCATGGGCTGCAACCGGCAGGCCGTGGAGCGCCGATTCGCTGGTCGACAGCACCGGGAAGCCGGTTCAGGAGGCGGGTTTTGCGGAACCCGACAGCCGGATGCTGGCGACACGCATCGCTGCGGACCCCGCCACGGGGCGCCTGTTGTCGGAAGCCCGGCTTCGGCTGGCTATCGCCCGCGACCGGCGCTTCTCGGCCCAGAAACTGTTCTTCGGCGGATGGCACTGATTCCATGACCGACCGCTCCATCCTCATCACCGGCGCGTCGAGCGGTATCGGTGCCGGGCTCGCCCGCCACTATGCCCGCCCCGGTAGCCGTCTCTGGCTTTCCGGCCGCAACGCCGAAAGGCTGGAAGCGGTAGCCGGGGATTGCCTCGCCGCCGGCGCCCGGGTCGATTGCGAGATTCTCGATGTTCGCAACCAGGCCCGCACGATTGCCTGGGTGGAAACGGCGGACGATCAATCTCCGCTCGACCTCGTGATCGCCAATGCCGGCATTTCCGGCGGGTCCGGATCGGGAGTCGAGCGCACCGAGACCATGCGGACGATCCTCGACGTCAATGTCGGCGGCCTGCTCAGCACCATCGAAGCCCCGTTACGCCGGATGGCCGCCCGCGGCAGAGGCCAGATTGCCCTGATGGCGTCGCTCGCCGGCTACCGGGGCCTGCCGAGCGCGCCGGCCTATTCCGCGTCCAAGGCCGCCGTGAAGGCCCTCGGCGCGGGGCTCCGGCCGGTCTATGCGATGGCGGGCGTCCGCATCAACACGATCTGCCCCGGCTTCGTGGTCAGCCGGATCACCGACAGGAACGATTTCCCGATGCCCGGCCTGATGCCCGCCGACAGGGCCGCTGCCATCATCGCGAGAGGATTGGAAAGGGATCGCGGCATCATCGCCTTCCCCTGGCAAATGGTTCTCGGCGCCTGGTTTCTCGGCGCCCTGCCGGAGGTCCTTGCCGGACCGGTCCTCAAACGGCTGCCCCGCAAGGATCCCGACCGGGGCAGTTCCGGACCGCCGAACATACCGTCAGCCTGAGGGTGGCGCGGACCGTTCTTCGAGCATTGCGTAAGCTTCCTCCATATCACGCACCAGGTGGAGGCTCACCGGAAGATCGGGATTCAATGACGCCAGTTCGCAATAGAGCCTGATCGACAACCGGTTGATTTCGTTGTCCGAGACGAGAATCGTCATTCCGCCACGCCGGTGCGCCAGCGCCTGCACTCCGTGAGCGATCAATTCTTTCATGCTGTTGGCGTCAACGGTGCTTACATCCGCGCTGGAGAAATCAAGGATGACATTGCGATTGACCCTGCCTTTTGTCGTTTCCTTCCGGAACTCGAACACGCGCTCCAGGTTCACTTCGCCGCTGACCTCGTAGATTCCGAGGCTGAGGTCGCTGTCTTCTCCGACAAGCCGGATGGCCATGGTCCGTTTCCGTTCAGTGGTTCTTCACCCACATTGCACACGACTTCAGTCGATGTTACCGCCACCATGATAGGATAGATCCGACGATCCCTATACTGCCGAAATCGCAGGTCCGCTGCATCAGGCCGTTCAGTCTGATCCTGCCTCCCTCAACCTCAGGCTGAGCAGTGCTCCGGCAAGCGCCATCCCTGACAGTGCACCGAGAGCAAGGCCGGCGGAATTCGAGGCGATTACCGCGCTGACGCCGCCGACGGCCAGCAGCAGGATGCCGATCAGGGTATTGCTGACCGCGACATAGGCAGATCGCGTGTCGGCGGTGGCGATATCGACCACGTAGGTCTTGCGGCCGAGCCGGACGGCGGCGTGGCCGAGACCGAGCATGAAGATCGCCACACCGAATGCGTAGACAGAGTCGAGCAGCTCGGATTCAGTCAGCCAGAGCGCCGCCAGCAATAGTCCCGTAAGCCCCGCAACCGCGCCGCCCGCCGCCATCACGAGACGGCTGGAGCGGTCGGCAAGACGCCCCCAGACCGGCGCGCTCAATGCGCCGGCCAGCGCCTGGCCGATCATCAGCCCGCCCAGCCCCTGCAACCCGCCAATGCCCGTGGATTGCGCCAGCACGGCAATGTAGGGGCCGGCGAGCGCGGTCCCGAGCAGCAGGCCGCGCGAGATCACGAACAGGCCGAAGTCCGGGTCTTCGCGGACCAGCCGGAGATTGTCGAGCGCGACCCTGGCGGCGTTTCCCCCGCCTTCCGTCGAGCCGGGAACCTCTGCAAGGAAGGCGAAGCAAAGCGCACCGGCGAACCAGAGACCGGCGGCAACCATCAGCGCCGCCGACAGGATGCCGATATTGCGTTCCCCGCCGCCAAGGTTGAGCCAGAGACCGAAACCGAGGATGAGCAGCGCTGACATGCCGGCCGCGTAACCGCTCAGGGTACCGCGCCGCCCTTTGGACACCGTCTTGCCGAGAACATCCTTGGCAGCCACCGAACAGATGCCGCGCGCCAGGCTGAACAGCACCACGAGCCCGACGATCGTCCAGCCCGCGACCGCCCCTTCGAGATGCAGGAATGCCAGCGCGGCGAGGAACACGGCGACGCCCTGCAACACCGATCCCGCCACCCAGAACCATTTCCGTACCGCCACCCGGCGGATGAAGGCGGCGACCAGCAATTGCGGCGCCATCGACAGCGATTCCCGGAGGGGCGCGATCAGGGATATCGCCGCCCCCGGCGCGCCGACCGCCGACATCAGCCAGGCCAGCACCACCTTGACGTCCATCAGCCCGTCGCCGGTCTTCGTCGCGATCTGGGCTGCCAGTTGCAGCAGGAAACTGGACGGTTGTTCCCGGCAGGCTGAATCAGGGATGTCACGGCAGACGCGCGCATCCTCGTCGCCGGTCAGAATGTCATAGATGTCGCGAATGGCGCCGTCGTCCGGCGCCGCCTTTCCGTCCTTCATACCTCTCTCTTTGGTTGTCCGCAAACCAGATGCGGCGATGTTCCTGCCCTGTCACAACGCGGCGAGGACGAAAAAGTTCGCGCCCCGGCCCGATTCAGTTCGCCTGCTGCCTGCGCAGTCGCCGCCACTTGGCGACGTTCCGGTTATGCTCGGCCAGCGTGCGGGCGAAGACATGACCGCCGGTACCGTCGGCGACGAAATAGAAGAAATCGGTCTCCGCCGGGTTGAGCACCGCCGCGATCGAGGCCTTGCCGGGATTGGCGATCGGTCCCGGCGGCAGGCCCGCATTGCGGTAGGTGTTGTACGGCGAGTCGATGGCGAGATCCGCTTTGGTGATACTGCGGCCGAGTGGCCCGGCGCCGCCAGTGACCGCATAGACCACCGTCGGGTCGGATTGCAGCCGCATGCCCTTGCGCAGGCGATTGACGAAGACCGAGGCGACCAGCTCGCGCTCGGCGGCGACCCCGGTTTCCTTTTCCACGATCGAGGCGAGGATCACCGCTTGCTCAGGGCTGTCGATCGGCAGGTTCCCGGCG
>JAVKCR010000301.1:0-7296 GCA_040222645.1 Rhodospirillales bacterium | reverse complement strand
TGGTGGTGCCGGTGGCGGCGGCGGCAGCCGGCCAGGCAGTCGCGCTTCGGCTCATCGTGATCCTGAAGATCACCGGCGGTGCGCAGGCGCTGGCCGCAGCCTTCATGCGCCTTCCCGATCCGGAAACGAAACCCGGCCCGCGAACGCGCCTGTCACTGCGCATCCTTATCCGCAACCGGCCGTTCCTGCGCCTGCTGGCGGCATGGTTCGTCAACGGGCTCGCCAACGGCTTCCCGATGGTGCTGTTCGCCTTCTTCGTCACCCACGTGCTCGCCGGCGGCGAAGGGGAGCGGAACTTCCTGCTGCTGCTCTATTTCGCGGCCGGCATAGCCGGCGTGCCGCTCTGGCTATGGTTGTCCGGCCGCTTCGAGAAGCACCGGGTCTGGTGCGCCGCCATGATCTTCAATTGCCTGGCCTTCGCCACCGCCGGACTTCTCGGTCCCGGCGACATAATCGCCTTCGCCGCGATCTGTGTCGCCACCGGAATGGCGCTCGGTGCGGACCTCGCCTTGCCGCCCGCGATCCAGGCCGACGTGGTCGATTACGACACCCTGAAAAGCAACGGCAAACGGGCGGGGTTCTTCTTCGCGCTCTGGAACATGGCGACCAAGCTCGCGCTCGCGGCTGCGGTCGGCATAGCATTCGGCGTGCTCGATATTTCCGGATTCGATGCACAGGCAAGCAAACAGACAGAAACAGCCACAAGCACGCTCGTGTTTTTGTACGCGATTGCCCCGATTTTCCTTAAATCCATTGCCGTGATGCTTACATACGGATTCCCGATCGATGCTGCCCGCCAGGCAGTCATCCGACGGAGATTGCAGCAACGGGAGGATCGGGATGCTCGGCAAACTGGCGCGAGCGGCAGCGTTACTGACGGCCGCCCTGGCAATTAACGGATGCAGCAACATGAAACCGCAGGATTTCGCCGGCAAGGAGCCAAGGCTCGTTCTCGAGGACTATTTTGTCGGGGAGACGAAAGCCTGGGGCATCTTCGAAGATCGCTTCGGCAATCTCCGCCGGGAGTTCACCGTCGACATCAAGGGCGAGTGGGACGGTGAAACACTGACCCTCACCGAGGACTTCATCTACGCCGACGGCGAGACCGACCAGCGCATCTGGCGCATCCGCCGTACCGGCGACCATGCCTATGTTGGCCAGGCCGACGACATCATCGGCAGCGCAGCCGGGGCCGTCTATGGCAACGCACTGAACTGGACCTACGAAATGATGCTGCCGATCGGGGAGTCGAGCTGGAAGGTGACCTTCGACGACTGGATGTTCCTGCAGCCGGGCGGTGTCCTGCTCAACCGTGCACGGGTTTCGAAATGGGGCATCCTGCTCGGCGAGGTGACGCTGTCATTCGCTAAGCCGCAATCCGCCGCCGCAACCAGCGCAGCAGAGAGCCGATCAACGGCAGCTCTTCATAGAACTGCCGCGCGGCATCCCAGTGGTCAGCATGGGTTGTCAGAAGGCCGCTTTGAAGGTCGAACGTCAGTTCACTGAGACCGACGATCACCCTGTCCCTGCCGCGGAAACGGAACCGGAAGGTCCAGCGGGCGATCGCCCGCGCGCCGTCGGTGATCCTGTAATCCACCCGGAAGGCCGGATCGCTGACATCCTCGAACATCTTCTCGAAGACCTTGCGGAAGGCCGTCCTGCCCCGGCAATCGTTGAACGGGTCGATGAAATGCACGTCCTCGGCAACCAGCGCGGTGAGCGCATCGAGGCTGTCCGGCGTCAGCCGCTCGAAAGCGTCCAGGTACCGGTCCGCCGGATGTCCGCTCATAGCCCCGTCACCTTGCGCATGAGGGGATAGTAGAGACCGTAGGGCAGCATGCGGAGCACTTTCAGCGGCCATACCAGTCGGCGCGGGAAGGCGATCTCGAAGCGCCGGCGGGCCAGTCCCTCAAGAATGATGGCAACCGCCTCCTCCGTTTCCATCAGGAAGGGCATCTCGAAATCGTTCTGGTCGGTCATCGGGGTGCGCACGAAACCCGGCAGGATGACCGAGATATCGATGCCGGCCCGGTCGAGATCGAACTTCATGCTCTCGGAGAACGACAGCATCGCCGCCTTGGCGGCACCGTAGGCCGCCGCGCGCGGCAAGCCCCGCCAGGATGTCGGCGAGGCAACCAGCGCGAGTTGGCCGGACTTCCGCGCCAGCATCCCCGGCAGCACAGCAGCGGTACAATTCACCGCCCCGAAATAGTTCACCGCCATCTGCCGGCGCACATCCTCGGCATCGAACGTCTCCGCGGCGACCGGCTTGTAGGCCCCGGCATTCATGATCGCGAGACGCACCGGCCCGAGCTTCTCCTCGATCGCGGGCACCAGCTTCGCTGCCGCATCCCCGTCGGTGACATCCAGCGGGAACGGGTGAATGCGCCCGTCATGGCCTTCGGCGGCCTCCCTGAGCTTGTCCTCGCTCCGGGCGCTGATGGCGACATGCCAGCCCGCAGCCGCCAGCTCTTCGGCCATGGCGAGGCCCATGCCGCTGCTGGCGCCGGTGATCCAGGCGCAGCCTTCTTTCGGGGCGACAGGTATCTTCATGACGTGAATTCTCCGATCAGTTTTTCGGCGCGGGCCCGGATCGCCTGCCGCCGCTCCGCGTCCATCCGGTTCAGCGAGGCGTAGATCAGCTTCATCCGGGCATTGTCCCGGAGCTTCTCGCGGTTCTCCATCAGGAAGTTCCAGTAGAGCGCGTTGAACGGGCAGGCCTTCTCGCCCGTCACATCCGTTACGTCGTAGCGGCAGTCGCGGCAATAGCCGGACATCCGGTCTATATACTTGCCGCTGGCCGCGTAGGGCTTGGAGCCCATCACGCCGCCATCCGCATGCATCGCCATGCCGAGCGTGTTGGGCAGTTCCACCCAGTCGAAGGCGTCAGCGTAGACGGCAAGGTACCAGTCGCAGATCTCCTTCGGCCGCACGCCGACCAGGAGCGCGAAATTGCCGGTGACCATGAGGCGCTGGATATGATGCGCATAACCTTCGCGCCGCGTCATGGCGATGGCGTCGGCCATGCAGGCCATATCGGTCGCCCCCGTCCAGTAGAAGGCCGGCAAGGGCCGGTTGGCGCCGAGGAAGTTGCGGTCTGCATAATCCGGCATCAGCATCCAGTAGATGCCACGCACATATTCCCGCCATCCGATGATCTGGCGGATGAATCCCTCGACCGCGTTCAACGGCGCCCGGCCGTCGAGATAGCAACGCTCCACCCGCCGGCAGGCATCGAGCGGATCGAGCAGGCCGGTGTTGAGATACATCGAGATCACGGAATGGAAGAGCGCTGCCTCCCCGGCGACCATGGCGTCCTGGTAGTCACCGAAATGCGCCAGGCTCCGATCGATGAATCGCTCGAATACCTGTTCCGCGGCGTCGCGGGTCACAGCATAGCCGAAACCGTCGAGATCGCCGAAATGGCGCCCGAACCGTGAGGAGACAAGGTCGAGGACCGCCCGGGTCATCGCGTCGGGTTCGACATGCGGCATGGCCGGCAACGGCTCGGCAGCGGCCTTCAGCGGCTTGCGGTTCTCGGCATCGAAATTCCATCGGCCGCCCTCGGGCTTCCCGTCCGCATTCATCAGCAGACCGGTTTTCTTGCGCATCTCTCGATAGAAATATTCCATGCGCCATTGCCTGCGCCCCTTCGCCCAGCCGGCGAAGTCATCGAGCGATGCAACGAAGCGGCTGTCGGGCCGGATCTCGACCGAGATGTCGAGATTCTCCTGCCAGTCCCGCATCATCTCGAGCACGCGATACTCCCCGGGATGGCAAAGGATCAGCCGGTCCGGCGCATGCCGGTCGATGGCCCGGCGCACCTCCCCGTCGAACGATCCGCTGTTGGCCGGGTCGTCCAGCCTGACATAATCGACCCGCACACCGTCCCGGCGCAGCTCGTCGGCGAAATGGCGCATGGCGCTGAGGATGAAGGCGATCTTCTTCGGATGATGCGGCACGTAGGTGGTTTCATCGGACACCTCCGCCATCAGCACGATGTCGGCGTCCCGATCCAAACCGTCGAGCGCCGCGATGGCGGGAGAAAGCTGGTCGCCGAGCAGGAGACGGAGCGCGGCCATGACCTACTGGAGGATGTAGTCGAGGATCGATCCGTCGAACGCCCGGAACCGCATCCGGGCCAGCCCGTCGGCGGCATACCAGAGATCGACCTCGGCGCCATCGTCAGCCTTCGCATGAAAGCGCTCTGCCGGAACGCTGTTGCCGCGCAGGTCTATGGTCTCAACCCCGCGAGGTTCGATATCCATCGACAGCAGTTTGCCGTCCTGGGTATCGAGCCACTGACCGGACTTGAGATAGGCCGGGTTCCAGTAGGAGGTGAACCCAACCGACGGCGGCAGGTCAAGCCTGCCCTCGCTGGATGTTCCCGTGTAGCCGTCAGCGCCACCTTCGAGATCGACGAACTCCGGCTTGCCGTCATTGTCGGTCTCGGCCTTCAGGCTGACGAGTCGGGCGCCGCGCCAGGTCTCGATGGCCCGGTGCGAATAGTCGTAGAGCGTCAGGAACGCGAAGGTAACGCGGATATCGATCTCCGTCCGGATTTCCGTGACATCGTCGATCGACCGGACCGCGATACGGTGGGACCCGATCTCCTCGCCGTTGCGGAAGATGGCAAAAAGCTTGTCGCCGGGCTGTGACAGGCCGGGCGGCAGGCTGGCCGCCACGCTTCCCGCGGCAAGCAGGCAGGCGACAGCAACGGCGGCGAACAGACGCGCGGGAGATTTGACGTAGGCGAGATAGTTGATCAGCATCTAACTATATACGTTCACCGTCGCTGGTTGGATGACCGGCTTCAGGGAGGAATCGCGTGACCGACCGACTCCTGGACGACAGCGACATCGAGGCATTCGCCCGCGACGGTGCGATCTGCGTCCGCCAGGCCTTCGATGCGGACTGGCTCGACCTCGTCGCCCGGGGCATCGAGCGCAACATCGCCGAGCCCGGACCCTCCGCCCGGCTCTATACCCCGGACGGTGCGCCGGGCCGCTTCTTCGGCGATTACTGCAACTGGGACCGCATTCCGGAATACGAGACCTTCATGCGGCAATCGCCCGCTGCGCAGCTCGCCGCCGAAGCGATGAGCTCGCCGGTCGCGCGCATCTTCCACGAACATGTTCTGGTCAAGGAACCGGGCACACGGGAGCGCACGCCCTGGCACCACGACCAGCCCTATTACTGCATCGACGGCAACCAGATCTGCTCGATCTGGCTGTCGCTCGACCGGGTGCCGAGGGAGGCCGGCGTCGAGTTTGCCGCCGGAACCCATGCCTCGGGGAAGATGTACATGCCCCGGCTTTTTCTGAATCATGAAAATTATGACTACGAGCCCGGCAGCTACGAGGACGTTCCGGACATCGATTCCAGGCGCGGCGAATTCCGGATTCTCGGCTGGGACCTGGAGCCGGGAGACTGCGTGATCTTCCATGCGCGCACCCTGCATGGCGCTCCAGGCACCGAAAAACTGCAGAATCGCAGGCGTGGCTTCGCGACGCGCTGGCTCGGCGCCGACACCACCTACGCCACCCGGCCCGGCGAAACCTCGCCGCCCTTTCCCGAACTGAAGGCCAGCATGAAGCCCGGCGACCCGATGGACCTGCCGATTTTTCCGGTTGTCTGGAGCGGCTGATTCCGTACTTCTGGCGGTCCACAGGGAAAAGCAACAGCGAGGAAATCCATGAGCCTGTCACTCGAGACAGCCTACAAGATCGTCGAGACCGCGCTCGCCAAGGGCCGCGAGCTCGGACTCAATCCGCTTACCGTCTGCGTGCTCGATTCCGGCGGCATCGTGAAGATGCTCGCCCGCGAGGACGGCACCTCGACGCTGCGTCCGGGCATCGCCGAGGGCAAGGCCAAGGGCTGCATCGGTCTCGGCATCGGCGGCCGCGCCATCTTCAAGCGGGCGCAGGAACAGCCCTATTTCATCCAGGCGATGAACGCGCTGTCGGACGGCAAGCTGGTCCCGGTCCCGGGCGGTGTATTGATCAAGGAAAACGGCAAGATTGTCGGCGCCGTCGGCATCACCGGCGATTCCTCGGACAATGACGAGATCTGCGCGATTGCCGGTATCGAGGCTGTCGGGCTGACGCCGGACGCGGGCTGACTTCAGGCGAGGCGGGCGAGCAGCGCTGCCGGCGCCGTTCCGCCCGCCTCTCGCTCGGCTTTCGCAAGCGCCCGGCCTTCCTCGGCGTCCCCGGTTTCCATCGCCGCATCCATGACCTTCTCTCCGGCCATGAAATCTTCCCGGCCGGAACCGAGAACCCGGCTGGCTTCCGCCGAGACCGGCACCAGCAGCGGCCCCGTCACGGGAACGCCCGCCTCCGCGGCGACCGCCTCCGCATGGCCGCGCAGATAGCCGACATAGACCCGCCGCATCGATTCCGGCATGCTCGCCAGCCGCTCGTCCCCGGCGGCCTTGCGCGCCTCCAGTACGAGTTCCCTGATCTGCTCGACCGTGATGCGGAACCGCTCGCGCGGGGTGATGATTTTCTCGCCGAATTTAGGCTTCTCGACCCCGCTCAGGCCGTAGACCTCCGTCGCCGCATTGTTGGTGGTGATCTCCTTCACGTAGCGGACCTGCCGCAGGTACATCCAGACCAGCAACAGCAACAGCAGGATCCCGATCCCGACATAGAGCCAGTTGATAGTCATGCGCCGGGCTCCACCGGCACCGTCCAGGCCGGGTCCGCATGCTTGAGCCAGTATGTCTCGGCTATCCGCCCGGTCAGCCGGCCCGGCTTACCGTCGGCAATCGCCGCACCGTCGATTTTCGTCACCGGCATGATCCCCCCCGCCGTCGAGGTGATGAAGATCTCGTCGGCCGCCGCCAGTTCGGCGATGGCGACGGGGCGGGTTTCCGTCCTGATCTGCAGTTCCGCGCAGATATCGAGAGCGGACTGACGGGTGATTCCCTCCAGCACACCTTTCGCCGGCGTGGCCGCCACACCATCTTTAACCACGAACAAGTTAAAACCCGGCCCCTCCGTGATGTTCCCGTTGCCGTCGACGAGGACGACATTCTCCGAACCGCGGTCGTAAGCCTCGTAAACCCCGGCCACCAGGTCCATCCAGTGATAGTTCTTCACCGTCGGATCAACCGATTCCGGGTTAATACGCGGAATTCTCGAGATGGCGATGTCCAGGCCGCGCCTGCGCTGCTCCTCGTTGGCGATCCAGCCGAACGGAATGGCGAAGGCGATGAAGCGGTTGACGGCGTCGCGCGGGTCGCGGCTGAAGGTCGGCGACACGCCGCGGGTCAGCACCATCTCGACATAGGCA
>JAVKCR010000300.1:0-5850 GCA_040222645.1 Rhodospirillales bacterium | reverse complement strand
GGCCTATGTCGGCCCCGGCACCATCTACAACTCGGACTTTCTCGACGGCATGGAGGTCGAGGCCGCCAAGGCCGCCGTCGCCGAGCGGCTGACGGCGATCGGCCGCGGCGAGGGCACCATCACCTGGCGGCTGCGCGACTGGGGCGTGTCGCGCCAGCGCTACTGGGGCTGCCCGATCCCGGTCATCCATTGCGGGGATTGCGGCATCGTGCCGGTGCCGGCTGCCGACCTGCCGGTCGAACTGCCGCGCGATGTCACCTTCGACACGCCCGGCAACCCGCTGGCCCGCCACCCCTCCTGGAAACATGTGGACTGTCCCTGTTGCGGCAAGCCGGCGGAACACGAGACCGACACTTTCGACACCTTCTTCGAATCCTCCTGGTATTTCCTGCGCTTCTGCGATCCGAAGAACGACGCGAAGGGTTTCGGCGAGGCGGCCTCCTACTGGATGCCGGTAGATCAGTATATCGGCGGCATCGAGCATGCGGTGCTGCACCTGCTATACAGCCGGTTCTTCACCCGGGCACTGAAGAAGTGCGGCTATCTCGGTGTGGATGAACCGTTTGACGGCCTCTTGACCCAGGGCATGGTCTGCCACGAGACCTACAAGGACGGGGCCGGCAAGTGGGTGTTGCCGTCGGATGTCATCCGCCATGAAGACGGCTCGATGGTGGCCGCGCCCGACAACCGGCCGGTTAGCGCCGGGCGGTCCGAGAAGATGAGCAAGTCGAAGAAGAACGTGGTCGACCCGGAGAGCATTCTCGGCAATTACGGCGCCGACGTCGCCCGGCTGTTCATGCTCTCCGACAGCCCGCCCGACCGCGACCTGGAATGGACGGATGCCGGCGTCGACGGTGCCTGGCGCTATCTCAACCGGCTCTGGCGTCTCGGCGAGGAGATCCTCGCCTCGGGCGCCGCGTTACCGGGCAGCGACGGCGGATCCGATGACCTCATGAAGGCCATCCACAAGACCATCGACGGGGTGACCGGCGACCTCGACCGCTTCCATTTCAACCGCGCCGTCGCCCGGATCCGCGAACTGACCAACGCCATTGCCTCGGCTGACCTGTCGGACCCGGCGGCAGCGGGTACCGCGCGGTTCGGCTTCGAGACGCTGGTCGCCCTGATCGCGCCGATGACCCCGCATATCGCCGAGGAACTCTGGCAGATGCTGGGGCACAAGGGGCTGGTCGCGGAAACCGCCTGGCCTGCGGCCGATCCGGCGCT
Organism: Rhodospirillales bacterium; assembly: GCA_040222645.1. Lineage (GTDB taxonomy): Bacteria > Pseudomonadota > Alphaproteobacteria > Rhodospirillales > HT1-32 > HT1-32. The sequence continues at coordinate 4,623 of JAVKCR010000300.1, read as the reverse complement.
GCTGATCGACGACAGCGTGACCGTTGCGGTCCAGGTGAACGGCAAGCTGCGCACCACCATCGAGCTGGCGGTGGATTGTCCGAAGGACGTGGCGGAAGCAACGGCCCTTGCGCAGGAGAAAATCATCGCCATTCTGGAAGGCAAGTCACCGCGCAAGGTTATCGTCGTGCCAAACCGGATCGTGAACATTGTTGCGTAACTTACTGATATTGCTGGTGTTTTTGTCAGTTTCGGCCTGCGGTTTCAGGCCGCTGAGCCATCCACGTCTCGCCGGCGGCGCGGTCGGACAGGGCCTGCAGGACATCAAGGTCGAGTTCGTCGAGAACCGGATCGGCCAGGAATTGCGCAACCAGCTTCTCGACCGGCTCAACCCCTATGGTCCACCGGACCGGGCGCTCTATTCGCTGTCCATCGATCTGGCCGAAGGGGTGCAGAACCTCGGTATCCGCAAGGACGATTCGTCGACGCGCGCCAATCTCATCATTAATGCCCGGTTCCAGCTGAGCGATCTTCAGACCCGCCGGACCCTGACCGGCGGGAGCTTCCGCAGCGTCAACAGCTACGACATCCTGACCTCGCAATATGCCACCCAGATCGCCAAGGAAGATGCCCGGCGACGGGGTGCGGAACAGATCGCCAACCATATCGAGACCCGCCTCTCGCTCTATTTGCTCGAACAGGCGCAAAGGCGGCGGGCCGGACAGTGATACTGCGCGACGGCGGCATCGACAGGTTCGTCCGCGATCCCGCGAAGGACACAATCCTGCTGCTGCTCTACGGTCCCGATGACGGCCTGGTGCGCGATCGCACCGAGAGGGCGGTACGCGCGGTCGCCGGCGACCTTCAGGACCCCTTCCGCGTCACCGATCTCGATGCTTCGGACATGAAGGATGACCCGGCCCGGCTCAGCGACGAGGCTTTCGCCATGGCGCTGACCGGCGGCCGCCGCGCAATCCGGGTGCGCAACGGCGCCGATCACCTGGTCGAGGCGCTGAAGGGCATCATGGAGGCCGGCAATTGCGAGAACCTGATCGTCATCGAGGCGGGCAATCTCGCCAAGGGCTCGAAGCTCCGGAAACTGGCGGAGAATCACAAGCAGGCGGTCTGCGGCCCCTGTTACGCCGATTCGGACCAGGACCGGGCCGGCCTGTTGCAGGAAATGCTGCGGGAAGCCGGCTATTCAGCCAGTCGCGACGCGGTGGACTGGATCCTCGCCCATACCGGTTCCGACCGGAAGGCAACGCTCGGTGAATATGGCAAGCTCATGCTCTATATGGGCAACGAGAAGAAGGTCGAGCTGAACCATGCCATGGCCTGCTTCGGGGATTCCAGCGCGACGGCCCTCGACGATGTGATGATGGCGGCGGCGGGGGGTAAGCCCGAAGAACTCGAGATCGCCATCCAGAGGCTCGGCGCCGAGGGCATGAGCCCGATACCGATCATCCTGTCCGTGCAGCGTCATCTGCACAAACTTCATTACGCAGCCGCAATGATGCGTCAGGGTTCCACGGCGGACCATGCCATCGCCGCGATCCGTCCGCCGGTCTTCTTCAAGATCAAGCCGGAAATACGCCGTCAGCTGGATCTCTGGAACGTCGACCGCCTTGCGATCGGCATCGCCTTATTGACCCAGGCTGAACTGGATGCCAAGACCACCGGCCGGCCGGACAATGCCATCTGCCACCGCGCCCTGATGCGGATATGCCAGGCAGCCCGCGCCGGGATGCGCCGACGCTAGCTCTACAGAATCTCAGGAATATCCTGTATCAGCTTGCCGTTGTTGAGTTTTTCCAGCCTGAACCGGAGATGATCTCTTCCGATTTCCGGCCCTTGCCGGCGGTTGCCGTGATCCGGGTCTCGCCGGACTTCCAGCCCATCTCGCCAAGCGCCGCGGAAGTCTCCGGTTTCTTGCCGAATGCGAGGTCAAGTTCGCTTGTTGCCGGCTCACCGTCATCCTCGGCTTCCTCGAGCAGGGCGTTCAGTTCGTCCTCCTCCAGCCCGTCGCCGCCGCCGAAAGGCTCGACCTCGTCATCATAGGCGTCGGGGTCGGTGCTGAGCCGTGCGAGGATGTCATCCAGCTGCTCCAATGACCTGTAAGCTATTGATATCTCGCCACCTTGCCCTTTCGGCGTGATGGTGACGCCGAGCCCCAGCCGGTTGGTGAGATCGCGTTCAAGGGCCAGTGTATCGGCATCCTTGCCCGCCGCCGCGCGCGGCTTGCCGCCGGCGCCCGGCCGGCCGGCCTGCGCGAGACGCTCGGCCTGGCGGACATTCAGCCCCTTGGAAACGATCTGCTCCGCCAGCTGTACCGCATGATCGGAACCCAATAAAGCCCTTCCATGTCCGGCACTTAGGCGCCCCTCCTCAACCATCGCCCGAACAGGCGTCGGCAAGTTCAGGAGACGCAACGTGTTTGCCACATGTGACCTGCTTTTTCCGACAGATCGGGCGATATCCTCCTGGGTATGTGAGAATTCGTCGATAAGCCGTTGATATCCCTCGGCTTCTTCGATCGCCGTGAGGTCTTTCCGTTGCAGGTTCTCGACCAGCGCGAGTTCCAGCGCCTCGAGATCGGTCAGGTCGCGAACCACCGCCGGGATTTCGTGCAGTTGCGCGATCTGGGCCGCGCGCCAGCGGCGCTCCCCGGCGATCAGCTCGTAGCTGCCGGCATCCTCGGGATGGGGGCGCACGAGGATCGGCTGCAGGACGCCCTGCGCCTTGATCGAGAGCACGAGTTCGTCGATATCCTCGGTGGTGAAGATCTGCCGGGGCTGGTAGCGGTTCGGCCGGATCCGGTCGGTCGGCAGGCTGCGGGAGCCGCCACCGCTCGCCACCGCCACGTCACCGCCGGACGCGGATTCATCGCCCAGCAGGGCCGACAGGCCGCGGCCGAGCGCGCTGCGCTTTTCCTTCTTGTCCGTCTTCTCCGTATCGTCGCTCATGCCGCCATCCCGTTTTCGCGGTTCAACACTTCGCTCGCCAGGTGGATATAGGCCTGCGAGCCGGCGCAACGGAGGTCATAGACCAGCACGGGCTTGCCGTGCGACGGCGCCTCCGACACGCGCACATTGCGCGGAATGACGGTCTTGTAAACCTTGTCGCCGAAAAAGTCGCGAACGTCCGACATCACCATGTTGGCGAGATTGTTGCGGCCGTCGAACATGGTGAGCACGATGCCCTGGATCTCAAGTCGGGGATTCTGGTTGCGTTTCACCCGCTCGATCGTGCGCATCAGGTCGGTAATTCCCTCCAGCGCGAAGAATTCGCATTGCAGCGGCACCATCACCGCCTGGGCGGCGACCAGGGCGTTGAGGGTCAGCAGCCCGAGCACCGGCGGGGAATCGATGAGGACATAATCATAATCGTCGACCTGGCCCGCCATGGCGTCGCGCAGACGATATTCACGGCGATGTTCCGCCACCAGCTCCACCTCGGCGCCGGACAGGTCGCGGCCCGACGGCAGCACATGCAGGCCCGGGATCGCGGTTTCCTGGATGGCGTCGGCAAGGGCGGCCATCCCGACCATGGCGTGATAGGTGTTCACGTCGCGGTTCTCCCGCGGAATACCGAGCCCGGTGCTGGCATTGCCCTGGGGGTCGAGGTCGATGATCAGGGTTTTCTTGCCGGCCGCGGCCAGCGCGGTGCCAAGATTGATGGCCGTTGTGGTCTTGCCGACCCCGCCTTTCTGGTTGGCAATGGCGATGATGCGTTGCCTCTTGGCAGGTTCAGTTCCGATCAGCGACATGTCGAAACGCTCCGATGTGCAGGATGATACCGGCCGGATCAGTCAAACTCTCGATCCGTCTGATGTCAATAAACCACTTTTTGTGTGCATCGGTCAATTCATCATCAACATGTAGACCCTTAAGAAACAGGCACTGTGTCTTTTCCGCCGCAATCGCCGACGCCAGGTCGAGCAGTTTCACCACCGGCGCACAGGCCCGGGAGATTACCCATCCCGCCTGGATATCTCCGCAATCCTCCGCCCGCGCGGCATGAATGGTCGCCCCTGCCCCGCAGACCCGGTTGGCTTCCCGGAGAAAGGCTGCCTTGCGCTGGTCGCTTTCGACGAGATGCATGTCCCGGCAGCCGGCGATCGCCAGCACAAGCCCGGGCAGCCCGGCGCCACTGCCGATATCCGCGATCCGTGCGGCTTTATCGAGATGCGGCAGCAATTGCAGGGAATCGATGATATGGCGCTGCCAGATCGCCGTCTCGGTTCTTGGGCCGATCAAATTGATCCGGCGGGTCCATTTCAGCAACAGTTCCGCATAGATTTGGAGTCGCTCGATTGTTTCACCTGAAACATCGAGACCGGCCAAGAAGCCTAGTTAAGCGTATGTCGGATATGGGCCGCTCATCCCTGCCTGACGCTCATTGTTATCCACCATATCCCATTGGACGCGCGCCATCCGGAAAATCAACCGGATGTTTCACGTGAAACAATCTCTCATGGAACGATCTGTTGCGGGCGCTGTTTCACGTGAAACAACGGACACGGTGCTTCAGGCGGCGGCGCGGCCGCTGATAATCACATTTCGCAACAGCGCCCTCATAGACGCCGGCGTCACCCCCGGTACCCGCGCCGCGGCACCCGGTGTTTACGGCCCGGCCGCGTGCAGT
>JAVKCR010000299.1:0-9293 GCA_040222645.1 Rhodospirillales bacterium | reverse complement strand
CGCATGATGTCGGCAAACCCGGGGAAAGGAAATCGGGCGGCATGGTTGCCGCTCTGTGGAAGCTTGGCCTCGTCGAGGCAGTGGAGAAACTGAAATCCGGCGAGATCTCGCCGCTCGACCTGGTCGACGCGTCAGCCGGGCGAATAGAGGCCGTGGATGGTGCGCTGAACGCGATGCCGACGCGCTGCATCGAACGCGCGCGCGATCACGCCAGGCGGATCATGTCAGGCGCGGCGCCTGCCGGACTGCTCGGCGGCGTGCCGGTCGGGATCAAGGACATGGCGCCGGTTGCCGGCGTACGCACGACCTACGGGTCTCCGATTTTCACTGACAACATTCCGGAAAAGTCCGACCTGGTGGTCGAGACCATCGAAGCCAATGGCGGTATCGTCATGGGCAAGACCAATACGCCGGAATTCGCTGCCGGCGGATCCACCTTCAACGAGGTGTTCGGCAAGACCCGCAACCCATGGGATACGAGGAAGTCGGTTGCCGGTTCCTCCGGCGGATCGGCGGCGGCTGTCGCCGCCGGCGAAGTGTTCGCCGCCCACGGTAGCGATCTCGGCGGCTCATTGCGAACGCCGGCGGGGTTCAACTCGGTATTCGGGATCAGGCCCAGCCCGGGCGTGGTGCCACGCGGTCCGGCAAGAGTCGGTTTCACGCCGTTGTTCGTGGACGGACCGATCGCCCGCAGTGCCGCCGACCTGGCGCTTGCCCTCGATGCCATGGCCTGGCCGAATGCTCTGGACCCTATGGCGATCGGCAATATCGGTGACGAGAGTTTCCTCGAGCAGGTGAGCAATCGCCGGCCGCCCCGCCGCGTGGCGTTCTCGCCGGATCTCGGCGGATTGCTGCCGGTCGATCCGGAGGTCCGGGAAATCTGTCGCACCGCAGCATGGCGATTCGCGGAATCCGGTGCCGTGGTCGACGAGGCCTGCCCGGACCTCTCCGGAGCCGCGGATTGTTTCCAGACCTTGCGGGCAGCCTGGTTCGTCGCCGAGATGGCGCCGCTCATCGAGGCCGAGCGCGACCGCTTCAAACCGGAGATCGTCTGGAACTACGAAAAGGGCAAGGCGCTCACCGCCGACGATATCGGCCGTGCGGAGCGCCGCCGGACGGAACTGTTCGCCAACATGCAGCGATTCTTCGCCGATTGGGATCTGCTGGTCTGCCCGACCGCCATCGTGCCGCCGTTCGATGTCGATGTGCGTTACGTCGAGGAGGTCGACGGGGTCCGCTTCGACAACTACATCGCCTGGGTCATGATCACCGCCGCAATTACCCTTACCGGTTGTCCAGCGGCCTCGGCGCCGGCCGGCTTCACAACGACTGGCCTGCCGGTCGGCCTGCAGATCGTGGGGCCGTTGCGGGGCGATGGAATCGTCCTTGCCGGGGCGGCAACGCTGGACGAGCTGACCGGTATTTCACGCCTGCTGCCGATCGATCCGAAGGTTCGCCATTCGGATTGATCCAGGCGATGAAAATCGCCCATGAATAATTATGGAATTCCATGATTTCAATATCTTAAAAGAGATCCCACACGGATCAGATTCTACCTGGAAGCATGCCGGAGATGCGGTCCCGCGGCTCCGTTCTGTTGGAAACCGGAAAACTCCTGATCTCCTTCAGCAGCTTGAGGCGGATCGCCTTGATATAGTCCTCGTAATCGTTTGCCTTGAGGACGAAGGCCGCGGGGCCGCCGATCAGTTGCTCCCTGTAGTAATAGTCGAGCGTGGGAACATCATTGAGTATGGCAAGCCCGTTGATCGTGATGTCCAGGTCGAGGGCGCGCTCGCGGGCAAGGGCCAGCGGCGCGCCGCTATTGTTGCGCCCGTCGCCGGACACGTCGATCACCCGACGGGCACTGCTGAAGGGTGAAAGCCGGAAGGCGGCCAGCGCGGCGTCGATGGCGCTAGATATCGAGGTGGCGCCTTCAGCGGTCAGGCGCGGCATCTCCGCGATGCGTGCCGCCAGGGCAATGGCGTTGTCCGGACCGTCGACCAGCGTCCAGGGGATGGCGAGTTGCTGGCTTTCGTAGCTCGACCATTGCAGCACGCTCACGCCGATCCGGCCGAAGCGGCCGTCCGCTATTGCCCTGATGACCTCCGGAGACCGGAAGGCGTCCGACAATCCGAGTACCTGGAGCGAGAACTCCTCGATATCGACGCTGTAGGAGCAATCGATCGCGAGGACGAGTTCGATGTCGACCGGAACCTGGGCGATGGCCTTCCGGTCGGTCGGCGGCAGGCAGACCGATGCCAGCAAGGCAAGTCCGAAGCGGATGGCAGCGCGAACATTCATCACGTGATGATGCTGCGTCAGCCATTGGTGCGCAACGGGCTAGACGGTCCTGAATGACGCTATTGTACGGTGTCGATGTCGCACTGCTATCAATTTGACGGATTTTTTACTTTTGACATTCGGGGTGAGTACGTTGCTATGATGGTTCATCAAGCCCGGATGAACCGGGCGCCTAAAGGGAGCGTCCTGGTGGCGGCCAAAACGTGCCGGCGGCAGGATTGAATAAGAACAGGGAGCCCCCATGGCGGGAACGAACGACGCATTCGTTCGCTTCAAGGAAGTTCAGAAGAGCTATGACGGCGAGATTCTCGTCGTCAAGAATTTCAACCTCGACATCGAGGCTGGCGAATTCGTAACGATGCTCGGGCCATCGGGCTCCGGTAAGACTACCTGCCTCATGATGCTGGCAGGATTCGAACCGGCCACCCATGGCGAGATCTACCTTGACGGCGTACCGATCAACAATGTGCCGCCTCACAAGCGCGGCATCGGCATGGTTTTTCAGAACTACGCCCTCTTTCCACACATGACGGTCAGCGAGAATCTCGCCTTTCCTCTTCAGGTCCGGAAAATCGGCCGGACCGAAGTGGCGGAGCGGGTGCAACGTGCGCTTGAAATGGTCAGGTTGCCGCAGTTCGGCGACCGAAGGCCGGCGCAATTGTCCGGCGGCCAGCAGCAGCGGGTCGCCGTGGCGAGAGCCCTGGTGTTCGACCCCAAACTGGTGCTGATGGACGAACCTCTCGGTGCGCTCGACAAGAATCTCCGCGAGGAGATGCAGTACGAGATCAAGCATATCCACGAGAGCCTCGGCGTCACCGTGGTCTACGTGACACACGACCAGTCGGAAGCGTTGACCATGTCGAACCGCATCGCCGTGTTCGATGACGGTATCGTGCAGCAGCTTGCCGCGCCTGAAGTGCTTTACGAGAAACCCGAGAATGCCTTTGTGGCCGGGTTCATCGGCGAGAACAACAGGTTGATGGGCAAGGTGACGGGCATCAACGGCACGACATGCGATGTCGAGCTGGATGGCGGCGGCGGCAAGGTGCAGGCGTTGAAAGTCAACGTGGACGGCGTTGGCGTCAACACGACCCTGTCGCTCCGGCCTGAACGGGTGACTATCGATCCGTCCGAAGGGACTACCGAGAATTCATGCCCGGCGCGCGTCGAGGAACTGATCTATCTCGGCGACCACATCCGGACCCGTCTGACAGTTTCGGGAAATTCCGAATTCATCGTCAAAATTCCGAACGCCTACGGCCATGTCAGCTTGAACGAGGGAGAGCAGGTGACGGTCGGCTGGGCGACGGAGGACTGCCGCGCACTGGATGCGTGAGCGGACGAATGGGGGGCAGGGCGCCTGAATGGCGGTCCTGTGATTTGTAACGCCGGTCAGTCCGGCACAACTGGGAGTCTATTTGATATGAAAAAACTGCTGACGCACACAACGGCAATCGTTGCCGGCGCTACGGCAATGGGTCTGGTGGCTGTGGGATCGGCGCAGGCCGCAGATACGCTTAATGTCGTGTCTTGGGGTGGCGCTTACACGAAGAGCCAGATCGAGGCCTATCACAAGCCTTACATGGCGAAGACCGGCGCCACGATCAACTCCATCGATTACAATGGCGGTCTTGCGGAAATCCGCGCCCAGGTGGAAGCGAAGAACGTCACCTGGGATCTCGTCGACCTGGAACTCTCCGACGCCGTGCGCGGCTGCGATGAAGGCATCCTCGCCCGGCTGCCGGCTGACGACCTTCCGGCCGGTGCGGACGGTACGCCCGCCAAGGACGATTTCCTTCAAGGCACGGTCACCGATTGTGCTGTCGGCACGATCGTCTGGTCGACGGTGATCGCCTACGACACCAACAAGGTGAAGAACTACAGCACCATCGCCGATTTCTTCGACACGGCGAAGATTCCGGGCAAGCGCGGCCTGCGCAAGGATCCGAAGGTCAACCTCGAATGGCCGCTGACGTCTATAACGTTCTCGGTACCGAAGAAGGTGTGAACAAGGCCTTCGCGACCCTCGACAAGATCAAGAACGACGTTGTCTGGTGGGAAGCCGGCGCACAGCCGCCGCAGATGCTCGCCGACGGCGAAGTGGTCATGGCTTCTGTCTATAACGGCCGCATCTTCAATGCGATCGCGGTCGAGAAGAAGCCGTTCGAAATCAACTGGGACGGCCAGATCTGGGACATCGACCTCTGGGGCATTCCGGAAGGTTCGAAGAATTTCGACGCCGCCTGGAACTTCCTGAAGTTCTCCACCGATACCCAGCGTCTCGCTGACCAGGCCGCCTGGATCTCCTACGGTCCGGTGCGCAAGTCCTCGGTGCCGCTGATCGGCAAGCACGCCGAAGCCGGTGTGGAAATGATGCCGCACATGCCGACGGCACCAGACAACTTCAAGAACGCGCTCCAGAACGATTTCATCTTCTGGGCCGACAACGCCGACGAGCTCAAGGAGCGTTTCAACGCCTGGCTCGCCAACTGATCGACGGAATTTCGGGAGGCGGCTCGCCGTCTCCCGATTTTTCTTCCGTGCTTTGATCCTATTCCGGCAGGGGTGATATGACCGCAGTGAACGCAGACCAGGCCAATTCGGCGCCGGTGCTCTCGGCAGACGGACGGCCGCTCAAGGTCAGTCTCGCGAGGGCCATGTTCCGCAACAAGATGCGGGCTCTTGCGCTGGTCGCGCCCCTGTTCCTGTTCATTTTCTTTTCTTTCATCTGGCCGATCGGCGAGATGCTCTATCGCAGCATCGACAATCCCGACCTTCGAGAGGGCATTCCTGAGACCCTTGCCCTGCTTGAAGAGTGGGACCGCAAGGACCTGCCATCCGAGGAGGTATTCGCAACCCTGGCCCGTGAAATGGTCGAGGGCCAGGAAGACCGTTCCATCGGCAAGGTCAGCGCTCGTCTCAACCAGGAGTTTGCCGGGTCGCGCAGCCTGTTCAACAAGACGCTCCGCCGCGTCAGGCAGATGGAGAGCGGCCCCTACAAGGAAGCCTTCCTGCAGATCGACAAGGGTTGGGGTGATATCGAGCTCTGGAAGAATATCGACAGGCTTGGACAGCCCGTCACGCCGGCCTATTTCGCCGCTGCGGTCGACATGCGCTTTGACGGCGATGGCAACCTGATCGAGCAGCCTGAATACAAGCAGATATATTTGAAGCTTTTCTGGCGGACGATCGTGATGAGCCTGATGGTCACCGTCGCCTGTATCGCGCTCGGATACCCCATCGCCTACCTGCTGGCGACCTTGCCGATGCGAACATCCAATCTCCTGATGATCATGGTTCTGTTGCCATTCTGGACGTCACTGCTGGTGCGCACGACATCGTGGATCGTCATCCTTGGCAGGGAGGGCGTGCTCAACGAGACATTGGTCTGGCTGGGCATATTGACCGATGACAGCCGGCTTGACCTGATGTTCAACGAGAACGGCGTGGTCATCGCGATGACCCATATCCTGCTGCCCTTCATGGTATTGCCGCTTTATAGCGTCATGAAGACGATTCCACCCTCGTACATGCGGGCTGCGCTGTCTCTCGGCGCCAATCCGGTGGTGGCGTTCTGGCGGGTCTACGTGCCACAGACGGTGCCGGGCATCGGCGCGGGATCGATCCTCGTGTTTATCGTCGCCATCGGCTATTACATCACCCCGGCGCTGGTCGGCGGTTCGGACGGCCAGATGATCTCCAACCTGATCGCCTATCACATGCAGAAATCCCTGAACTGGGGGCTGGCGGCCGCGCTGGGCACCATCCTGCTCGCCGGCGTGCTCATTCTGTACTGGCTCTACAACAAGATTGTCGGCATCGACAATATGAAGTTCGGATAAGGGAAGGCTGACCAATGGCTCTACCGTCCTATGCAGGCCCGCTGGAACGAACCTGGTACTACTCCTACCGGGTGATCTGCGGCGCGATCTTCCTATTCCTGATCCTGCCGATCCTCGTGATCATACCGCTCAGCTTCAACGCAGAGCCGTACTTCACCTTCACGCCGGGCATGATGTCGCTCGATCCGGAAGCGTTCTCGATGCGCTGGTACAAGGACATGGTCACCAACGAGCAATGGACCCATTCCGCCTGGAATTCGATCATCATCGCCTTCTTCTCGACCATTCTCGCAACCATACTCGGCACGGTAGCGGCGCTCGGCCTCTCGAAACCCTACATGCCCTTCAAATCCTTCTTCATGGGCGTGCTGATCTCGCCGATGATCGTGCCGCTGATCATCTCCGCGGCCGGCATGTTCTTCTTCTATTCGAAGATCGGGCTGTCGCAGACATTGCTCGGCATCATCCTCGCCCACACCGCGCTCGGCACGCCCTTCGTCATCATCACCGTGACCGCGACACTCGTCGGCTTCGATCAGTCGCTCAACCGGGCGGCGCTTTCGCTCGGCGCAGACCCGACGACGGTGTTCTTCAAGGTCACCATGCCCTTGATCCTGCCCGGCGTGATTTCCGGTGCGCTGTTCGCCTTCATCACCTCCTTTGACGAGGTGGTGGTCGTGTTGTTCCTCGCCGGCTTCGAGGAGCGCACCATTCCGCGCCAGATGTTCTCCGGCCTGCGCGAGCAGATCAGCCCGACCATCCTCGCGGTGGCGACCGTGCTGGTCTGCGTCTCGATTGCTCTGCTCACCACGCTGGAGCTGCTGCGCCGGCGCAATGAACGCCTCCGGGGGATGACGCCGCAATAGGTTTGACGGTCTATCGGGGGAGACGACCGTCAGGGGGAGGGGCCCGCTACCGCAAGGTGGCGGGCCCCGGTTCCTTTTGCAGAATTTCAACAAGATGATGTCATCCCGGCGCAAGCCGGGACCTAGGATAGTCAGGCAATGCCGATACGCTCTGGTTCCCGGCTTTCGCCGGGATGACATTGTGATTTGGGTGTGCATGGAAAAACGGCCCCGGATTGCGCCGGGGCCGTCTGTCGTTCTCCATCTTTGCAGGCCGGTTAGTAGGCCAGCCAGACATCCTGCGGCGTCTCGGCTCGGAGCCGGAAGATCGGGCTGCGGCCGTCGGCGGCCGGCTGGTAGGATGTCCGGATCTCGGCGATCGCCTCGAGCCAGGCCTTCTCGTCGGCCCGCGGCAGTTCGAACGCATCGAAACCGCAGCGTGTCATGAAGGCGTACTGGTCGCGCAACACGTCGCCGACCGCGCGGATTTCGCCGAGGAAACGGTAGCGCTCGCGCAGGATGCGCGCGGTGGAATAATGCCGGCCGTCGGTGAAGCTCGGGAAGTCGAGCGCCACCACCTCGATGATGTCGAGGTCGTCGGCGATGTCCTCCGCCGTCTCGTTGCTGCGCAGCAGCACGCCGATCCCTGCGAGGGCCGACATCAGGGCCTGCCGGTCCTCGCGCCAGCGCGTGAGAGAGACAATGGCACGTACGCCCTCCGGCGCCGGGGTTTCGTCGTCGAGTCGTATCCACGCGTCGTCGACGATGTTGTCGTTTCTAATCAGTGACATAGACCGCCTCCTTGAACGGGGTCACGCCGACACGGTCGTAGGTGTCGACGAAGGTTTCACCTTCGCGGCGCTCGGCGAGATAGGCGTCGAGCAGCCGTTCGATGGCGACCGGGACTTCTTCGTAGGGCACGGCGGGACCGACGATGTCGCCGATCCGCGCGTTCTCGTCCGCCCGGCCGCCGATGGTGATCTGGTAATATTCCTCCCCGCGCCGGTCGACGCCGAGGATGCCGATATTGCCCACATGGTGATGGCCGCAGGCATTGATGCAGCCCGAGATCTTCACCGATAGTTCGCCGAGTTCATGCTGGCGGTCGATATTGTCGATGCGCTGCTGGATGCGCTGGGCGACTGGGATCGAGCGGGCATTGGCGAGCGAGCAGTAATCGAGGCCGGGGCAGGCGATGATGTCGGAGACGAGACCGATGTTCGCGGTGCCGAGCCCCGCCTTGTCGAGCGCCTTGAACAGGGCATGCATGTTCTCCAGCGCGACATGCGGCAGCACGAGGTTCTGGGTATGCGTGACCCGGATCTCGCCGAGGCTGTAGCGCTCCGCGAGATCGGCGACGATCTCCATCTGCTCGGCGGTCGCATCGCCCGGCACGCCGCCGGTCGGTTTCAGCGAGATCACCGCGATGCCGTAGCCGGCTTCGCGGTGGGCGACCACGTTGGTCTTCGTCCAGCGGGCGAAGGCCTGGTCCTCGAACCGGGCGACTTCCCAGGCCCGCACCGGCAGGGCAACCTGCGGCAGGGCCGGGGGCGTGAAGAAGGCGCGGATACGCTCGATCTCGGAATCCGGCAGCACCAGCGCGCCATCGCGAATACGTTCCCATTCCGCATCGACCAGCCGCCGCACTTCCTCGATACCGAGTTCGTGCACCATGATCTTGATGCGGGCCTTGTACTTGTTGTCGCGGCGGCCGACGAGGTTGTAGGTCCGCAGGATCGCTTCAAGGTAGCTTAGCAGGTCCGGTGCGGCCACGAACTCGCTGACGGTCTTGGCGATCATCGGGGTGCGGCCCTGGCCGCCGCCGACAAGCACCTCGAAGCCGATCTCGCCCGCCTCGTTGCGGCGGATGACGAGACCGATGTCGTGCACCTTCACCGCCGCCCGGTCGTCAGCGTGGCCGGTCACCGCGATCTTGAACTTGCGCGGCAGGAAGGAGAATTCCGGATGCAGCGTCGACCACTGGCGAATGATCTCGCTCCAGACGCGCGGATCGTCTACCTCGCCGGCGACTGCGCCGGCATAGGGGTCGGAGGTGGTGTTGCGGATGGTGTTGCCGCTGGTCTGGATGGCGTGCATCTCGACGGAGGCGAGTTCGGCCAGGATATCCGCCGATTCCTCCAGCTTGATCCAGTTGTACTGGATGTTCTGGCGGGTGGTGAAATGGCCGTAGCCGCGGTCGTACTTGCGCGCGATGTCTGCCAGCTTGCGCATCTGCACGGCGGACAGTGTGCCGTAGGGAATGGCGACGCGCAGCATGTAGGCATGCAGCTGCAGATAGAGGCCG
>JAVKCR010000298.1:0-3370 GCA_040222645.1 Rhodospirillales bacterium | reverse complement strand
AGGCGTTCCTGCGCCTGCACCAGGAACTGCCCTACAGCCTCACGGTGGAAACCGAAGCCTGGGAAGAGCGCCGCGACGGTTCGGTGAAGATCGACCAGACCATCTACGTCACCCGTGACGGCCACAAGGGCATCGTGCTCGGCAAGGGCGGGGCGACGATGAAGGCGATCGGCCAGGAATCCCGCATCGAGCTGGAGGAACTGCTGGGTCGACGGGTGCATCTCTTCCTGTTCGTGAAGGTGCGCGAGGGCTGGCTCGACGATCCGGAACGCTTCCGCAATATCGGTCTCGACTTCGGATCGTGAGGCCGGGATGAGGGCAGGACGGCATGGAATGGCGCGATGAGGCGGTGGTGCTCTCGGCAAGGTCGCATGGCGAATCCGGCGCCATCGTCCAGCTGCTGACGCGCGAACGCGGCCGGCATGCCGGTTTCGTGCGCGGCGCCTACGGTCGCTCCGGACGCGCAGTCTGGCAGCCCGGCAACGTGATCGACGTGACATGGCGGGCGCGGTTGTCGGACAATCTCGGCGCCCTCGACGGCGAGTTGCTGCGCGGCTACGCGGCGGAGGCGATGGAGGAAGCCGACAGGCTCGCCTGCCTCGCCTCGGCCTGCATCGTGGCGCAAACAGCGCTGCCGGAACGTGAACCGCACCCGGGAATATTCGAGGGGCTGCGGGTGCTCCTCGATTCCATCGCCGACGACAGCGTCTGGCCGGTGATCTACGTGCATTGGGAACTCGGTCTCCTGCGCGAACTCGGTTTCGGACTGGCGCTCGACAAATGCGCCCAGACCGGCTCGAACGATCAGCTTGCCTTCGTCTCGCCTCGGACCGGGCGCGCGGTCTCGCTGTCGGCGGGGGAGCCCTACCGCGACAAGCTGCTGGCGCTGCCGGGCTTCCTGGCCGGACGGGGCGAGGCGGACGATGCCCAGCTCGCGGAAGCGCTGGATCTCACCGGTTATTTCCTGACCCACTGCGTCTTCCACCCGCTGAACCGGGAGGAGCCCGGTGCCCGCACACGATTTGTTGACCGATACCGGCGCGTGAATACTATATCTGGTGTTTCATCAGAAGAAGATGGCGTCGGATGACGCCTGTGAGGAATGAGGAATGAGCGACCCGGTACGGGACGATACCATCAGGCCCGTCGAACTGAAGGACGCGCTCGGCGAACGCTACCTGGCCTACGCGCTCTCGACCATCATGTCGCGGTCGCTGCCGGATGTGCGCGATGGCCTGAAACCGGTGCACCGGCGGCTGCTGTTCGCCATGCAGCAGCTCAGGCTCGACCCGGCGTCGGGCTACAAGAAATGCGCCCGCGTGGTCGGCGACGTCATCGGTAAATATCACCCGCACGGCGACAGCGCGGTCTACGAGGCGCTGGTGCGCCTCGCGCAGGATTTCGCGCAGCGCTATCCATTGATCGACGGGCAGGGCAATTTCGGCAATATCGACGGCGATAACGCCGCCGCCATGCGGTACACGGAATCACGGCTGACCGAGGTCGCCCAGGCGCTGCTGCAGGGCATCAACGAGGATTCGGTCGATTTCCGCTCCACCTATGACGGCGAGGAGGAGGAGCCCACCGTTCTGCCGGCGGCTTTCCCGAACCTGCTCGCCAACGGCTCCGCCGGTATTGCTGTCGGCATGGCGACCTCGATTCCGCCGCACAATGCACACGAGATCTGCGATGCGCTGAAGCATCTCATCAAGTTCCCGAACGCGACAATTCCGAAACTGGTCGAATTCATGCCGGGCCCGGATTTCCCGACCGGCGGCGAACTGGTCGAGACCCGCGAGGCGGTCACCGAGGCTTATGCGACGGGCCGCGGCAGCTTCCGCGTCCGGGCGCGCTGGGAAGTCGAGAAGCTCAATCACGGCCTCTACCACATCGTCATCACGGAGATCCCCTACCAGGTGCAGAAATCGCGGCTGATCGAGAAGATCGCCGATCTGCTGCAGAACCGGAAACTGCCGCTGCTGGCCGATATCCGCGATGAATCGACCGACGAGGTCCGGCTGGTCATCGAGCCGCGCAACCGCACCGTCGAGCCGGAGCAGCTGATGGAACAGCTGTACCGCCAGACCGACCTCGAGAACCGCTTCAGCCTCACAATGAATGTGCTCGACGCCGACCACACCCCGAAGGTGATGAACCTTAGGGAAGTTCTGCAGGCGTATCTCGACCATCGCCACGTGGTGCTGATGCGCCGCTCGCGCTTCCGGCTCGGCAAGATCGAGCATCGTCTCGAGGTGCTCGGCGGCCTGCTGATCGCCTATCTCAACCTCGACGAGGTGATCCGCATCATCCGCGAGGAGGACGAGCCGAAGGCGGAACTGATCCGCACCTTCACGCTGACCGACCTGCAGGCGGAATCGATCCTCAACATGCGGCTGCGTCACTTGCGCCGGCTGGAGGAGATGGAGATCCGCCGCGAACATGATGAACTGATGGAAGAAAAGACCGGCATCGAGCAGCTTCTCGAGACGCCGGAAATCCAGTGGAAGACGATCACCTGGGAGATCGGCGAAATCCAGAAGGCGTTCGGCAAGGACACCAAGCTGGGCGCGCGCCGCACGGTGATCGGCGATGCCCCGACCGCGATCGTGGTCCCGCTGGAAGCCTTCATCGAGCGCGAGCCGATCACCGTGGTCTGTTCGGAAAAGGGCTGGGTCCGTGCCTTCAAGGGCCACATGACCGAGACCTCCGACATCAAGTACAAGGACGGCGACCGCGGCAAGTTCGTCTTCCACGCCCAGACCACCGACAAGATATTGCTGTTCTCGACCAACGGCCGCTTCTACACCCTCGGCGCCGACAAGCTGCCGCGGGGGCGGGGACATGGCGAGCCGGTGCGCATCTCCATCGACCTGCCGAACGACCACGATATCGTCGACATGTTCGTCCACCAGCCGCAACGCAAGCTGCTGGTCGCTTCGTCGTCGGGCAAGGGGTTCATCGTGTCGGAGAACGATGTTGTTGCGCAGACCCGCTCGGGCACGCAGATCCTCACCGTCAAGGGTGACGCCGAGGCGATGGTCTGCCGTGCCGCCGCCGGCGACAGCGTTGCCGTGGTCGGCGAGAACCGCAAGATCCTGGTTTTCGCGCTCGAGGAGATCCCCGAAATGACGCGCGGGCAGGGGGTCATGCTGCAACGCTACAAGGATGGAGGGATGTCTGACGTGAAGGTCTTCACCGCCACCGACGGACTGAGCTGGCGCATCGGGGAGCGCACCCGCACCGAGACCGACCTTACGCCCTGGCTCGGCAAGCGCGGCAGTGCCGGGCGACTGGCCCCGCGCGGCTTCGCCACGTCGAACCGGTTCGAGTGAACCGGCCTCGTGCAGTAAAGGTTTTAGTTACACGAACG
>JAVKCR010000297.1:0-15270 GCA_040222645.1 Rhodospirillales bacterium | reverse complement strand
TTCCAATTGACTGCTCTCCCTGAAAGGCATCGCCCGAACCTCCTGCGTGGTTCGCACGACTATGACCTGTCAGGAATGTTCCCGGTCTGATCTGTCAGGGATCTACCCGGTTCATACCCCCTCTCCGCCCTTCGGGCACCTCTCCCGGAGGGAGAGGAGTCGTGTTCCACACTTCCCCCACCGGGGGAAGTGCCCCCCCGGGGCGATGGGGGCGCGGCGGGCTCCGTCCTCAATCCCGCTTGCAGCCATACGGCCAGATCAGCTTCGCGCCCGCCGGCACCACCTCGCCCCGGTCGGTGATCACGGCGATGGCCACCTCCTTCTCCGCCGACGGCAGGGCCTGCAGGCTCCGCGTGTCCACCGGCAGACCGCCGCGGTAGAGCGCCAGCGGGTCCATCCACCAGCCGTCGACGGGGGCGATGCCGCGGTCATTGGCGAAGAAGCCGGGCTTGTCGGAATACCAGGCGGCGAAATGGATCGCCGGGCGGCGCACCTTGCGGCCGTTGGAGAAGCCGGAATTGCCGGTCGGGCCGAGATCCTGGCCGAGCTTGACCCGGTCGCCGACACTCACTTTCGGTGCGGAATCAAAATGGGCATATTGCGTGTAGGTCCAGACCGGCAGGCCGGTTTCCTCCGGCGTGTGGCGGAGAATCACCTCGATGCCCCGGTAGCTCTGCGGATCGTTGGAGATGCTGACCACCATGCCGTCCGCGGCGGCCAGCATCGGCGTGCCGTAGGGTGCGGGCATGTCGATGCCGCCGTGATAGTTCTCCCGGTCGCGCTTGCCGGAATAGTCTATGGCCCAGGCCTCGTCGATGCCCCGGCAGTCGAGCCCGTCAGGAAAGCGCGGCCTGAGACCGGTCTCGGCGAGGCCGCGCCGGATCGCGTCACCGATGTCGCATTTCCGGCCGCGCAGGATCGCGCATTTCGTCGTCGGGTCGACCGCGTCGGGGCCGACGGCGCCCTCGAGTGATCTGGCCACCGGCGCCGCAACCGGGGCGGCGGTCGGGCTAGCCGTCGGGGCCGGACTCTCGGCGCCGAAACGGACCTCCAGTTCCTCCAGCGACAGGTAGCCGTCGCCGTTCGCGTCGAGGCGGCGGAACCCGCCGGGCTTCTTCTGCCATTCCCCCCTGGCGATACGCCCGTCGCCGTCCGCATCCATCTGTTTCAGCAGGTCCGCGGCGCGGTCCTGGGCAATTGCGGGCTGGTTGACCGTGAGGCCGGCCAGGAGAAGCGGGATTAAGAGCGCTTTTGTCATTACCGGGGTTCCTTCTGTCCGGCGAGACAAGGTTCATGTCCTGCGGCACGGTTTGCGTCGGCAACATCTTATACCCCCTCAGCCCTTCGGGAACCTCCCCCATGAATTGGGGAGGCGATTGTGCTCCTGTCGCTTCCTCCTCAGGGGGAAGTGCCCCGCAGGGGCGATGGGGGCGCGGCCGCCACCTGAAGCTGAGAATCCGTGTGCCCATCGATATCGCTTGCCGCTATGCTTGGGCCGGGGCCGGATGCAGGGGAGGCATGACATGGCGGACAATTCACGCGCCGGTGACGGCGAAGCGGCTCTGCTGGCCGACCTGGAACGGCGGTTCCGGTCGATTGCCGGCGAGGACGGAATCATCGACCGGGCGGAGTTCCGCCAGGCGCTGAAGCTCGGCGACGACTACTATGCCGACCGGCTGTTCGCCATGGTCGACGCGGATGCCAGCGGCGAGATCGACCTCGGCGAGTTCATGGCCTTCGTGCGCACCATCATCGAGGGGGATGCGCGCACCCGGTTGCATTTCGTCTTCCGCCTGCATGATCCCGACGACAGCGGCGAGATCGACCGCGATGAACTGCGTACCGTGATCGCCGCCTCGACCGCCGAGCATGACATCTCGCTGCCGGCGGAGGCCATCGACGGATTGACCGACGCGCTGTTCCGCCGCGCCGATAGCGATGGCGGCGGCGGCATCAGCTTCGAGGAATTCTCCGGTCTCGCCGATGCCTATCCCGAGTTCCGCAAGCATTTGACGCTCTCGGCCACCACCTGGCTGAAACCGAGGCGCCCGGCGCCCGCGCGCAAACGGCCGACGCCCGGGGACAGGCTGCGCGCCCTGGTGTCGCTGGTCGACAACAACCGGGCGGCCAGCGTCTTCCTCGTCGTCTACGCCGCGATCAACGTGGCGCTGTTCGTCCATGCCATGCAGACCTACGCTGCCCAGGGCGCCACGATCTACGTGCAGATCGCGCGGGGCTGCGGCGCCTGCCTGAATTTCAACGGCGCGCTGATCCTGGTGCCGATGCTCCGGCATTTACTCACCTGGCTGCGCCAGACGCTGGTCGGCGGGCTGCTGCCGATCGACGATTCCATCGCCTTCCACAGGCTGGTCGGCCACGTGATGATGGCCTTCGCACTGGTCCATACCGTGATGCATCTCGTCAATTATTCAACCCTGCCGGAGAGCATGGGGCACTACCTGTTCTCGACGCAGGCCGGGCTGACCGGATTCCTGCTGACCGCGGTGTTCGTGGTGATGTGGGTCTGCGCCATGGATTTCGTCCGCCGCGGCGGGCATTTCGAGCTGTTCTACGTCACCCATTTCGGCTTCATCCTCTGGTTCGGCCTCGCGCTGGTCCACGGGCCCGTGTTCTGGCAATGGGTGGCGCTGCCGGTGGCGGCCTACATCGTCGAGCGCATCATCCGCACCTGGCGCACCAGCCGGAAGATGCCGGTGGTGGGTCTCGAGCCGCTGGCCTCCACAGTGACCCGGCTCGAACTGCAACTGCCGGACGGCTTCCGCTACCAGCCGGGCGATTATGTCTTCATCCGCTACCCGCTGGTCTCCGCTCATGAATGGCACCCCTTCACCGTCACCACCTGCCCGGAGGAGACGGGCAGGCTGACCGTGCATGTGCGCGGCCTCGGCAACTGGACGCGCCGGCTCTTCCAGCTGGCGGTGGCCTGCGGCGGCAAGTCGGGCGCCAATCTCGGCCACGCGATGATCGACGGGCCCTACGGCACGCCGAGCACCTCGATCTTCCAGGCGGCGAACGTGGTGCTGATCGGCGCCGGCATCGGGGTGACGCCCTTCGCCTCGATCCTGAAAAGCCTGTTCCGCCGGCTGCTCGACAAGGATGTCTCGGTCACGGTCGAGAAGGCTCATTTCATCTGGATGAACCGCGACCAATATTCCTTCGAATGGTTCTCCTCCATGCTGGCGGAACTGGAGGCGCAGGACCCCGACCGCAAGCGCCTCGACGCGCAGGTCTACCTCACCGGGGTGAAGCTCGACATGACCTCGGCGGCCCTCGACGTCGCGATGGATGTCTACCAGGCGGAGACCGGCCGCGACCTGTTCACGGGGCTGCGCAACCGCACCAATCTCGGCCGGCCGGACTGGCGGAAGATCTTCGACGGTCTCGCCGCCGAGCATAAGGGCGAGAAGGTCGACGTCTTCTTCTGCGGCCCGGCCCCGCTCGCCACCATCCTGGCGGCGGAAGCCGCCCGCTGCGGCTTCGGCTTCCACAAGGAGAATTTCTGAGAGGGTGGCCTCGTCCTGAACTTGTTTCAGGACCTAGAGAGAACGGCCTGGGCCTGTCTGCTGGCGCTCAGGCAGGCAGGTCGAGGTCCTGAAACGAGTTCAGGACGAGGGTGATGTTGGGTTGAGGAGCGTTACAACACTCGCCTTCGACTCTGTTCAGTTCCTGATCGCCCCCCTCGTTCCCACGAAAGTGGGAACCCCGCGAGCCAGTCACCTTGTCCACCGCAGAGGCCCCCACTTTCGTGAGGGCGATGGACACGGCACAAGGCGCGACATCCTGAATCAAGTTCAGGATGACGATTTCTGACTGGTTATGTCGGAACAACAAAGACTGTCATCCCGGGGCCGCCGTCAGGCGGAGCCCGGGACCTCGGGCATCTGTCACGGACTCGGGAGGTCCCGGACTGCCGCTGCGCGGCCTCCGGGATGACGAGTATTGGTTGGGTGGTGCCGGCCGCCGCCTACCCCTTCATGCGGAAGGGGTGCTTCGGATAGGTGCCGATCACCTTCATCTTGGTTGAGAAGTACTGCAGCTCGTCGAAGGCGAGGTCGACGTTCTTCTCCGCCGGGTGACCCTCGATCTCCGCGTAGAACTGCGCGACCGTGAAGTTCGCGTCGATGATGTAGCTCTCGAGCTTGGTGATGTTGACGCCGTTGGTGGCGAAGCCGCCGAGGCACTTGTAGAGCGAGGCCGGCACGCTGCGGACCTGGAAGATCAGGCTGGTCATGCAGGGGCCGTCGCGCAGGTCGGGTTCCTCGCGGCGCCGCGACAGGATCACGAAGCGGGTGGTGTTGCCGATGCGGTCCTCGATGCGGCTGCGCAGCGCATCCAGCCCGTAAGTCTCCCCGGCAAGACTGGAGGCGATGGCGGCGATGGTCTTGTCGCCCTTCTCGGCGATTTCGCGGGCGGCACCCGCGGTGTCCGCCCGCTGCACCGCCTTGACGCCGAGCTCGGTGATCAGGTCGCGGCACTGGGCCAGCGCCTGCTCGTGGCTCCAGACCTCGCGGATTCCGTCGAGCGTCGCGCCCTTCAGGCCCAGCAACTGGTGCTGCACCGGCTGGAAATGCTCGTCGATGATGTAGAGGCTGGAATTCGGCAGCAGGTGGTGGATGTCCGCCACCCGGCCGCCCAGCGAGTTCTCGATCGGGATCATGGCGAGGTCGGTGTCGCCGTCCTCGACCGCGCGGAAGGCGGCGTCGAAGGTCGGAAAGGCGACCGCGTCCATGGCCGGGAACACACTGGCGCAGGCGAGATGTGAATATGCCCCGGGAACGCCCTGGAAGGCGACCCGTCCTTCGCGGCCGGCGCGGCGCGCCGCCTGTTCGTCGGTCATGACGGAAGTCCTTTCCTCTTCGCCGAATTCAAGCCAGGCCGGCACGACGCCAAGCAGCCTGGCGGCTAACACGATGCGGCGGCGCGGGGGATCCACGACGCCGGTTTCCCAGCGGTTGACGGTCGGCTGGGTCACGCCCAGCGCGGATGCAAGATCCTGCTGGGTCATGCCAGACCGTTTGCGCGCACGACGCAGCCTTTGACCGAAACCGCTCATGCGGTGGATGTACGAGAGTGGATAATATACGTCAAGCGTATATTATAGTCTGATGAAGCGCCCTATTTGCCGAGGATGGCCCGCGCGCGTTCCAGGTCTTCCGGCGTGTCGACACCGAGCGGGGCGGCATCGACCAGCGCGATGTCGATGCGCATGCCGGCCTCCAGCGCGCGCAGCTGTTCCAGCCGCTCGCGGCTTTCGAGGATACCCGGCGGCATCGAGACGAATCGTTCCAGCGCCGCGCGGCGATAGGCGTAGATGCCGATATGGTGATAGAGCGGTCCGTCGCCCGTGGGCGCGGTGGCGCGGGTGAAATAGAGCGCGCGGGTGACGCTGGCGCCGGGCGGGAAGGCGCAGACCGCCTTCACCACGTTCGGGTTGGTGCGCTCCTCGTCGCGCACGATGGCGACGGTGGCGGTGGCGATGTCGACGCCGGGGTCGGAAAGCGGGCGGATGACGGCGCGGGTGGTTTCCGCCTCGATGGTCGGCAGGTCCCCCTGCAGGTTGACGACGATATCGTGGCGGCGTTCCGGGTCGATGGCGCACAAGGCGGCATGCACCCGGTCGGAGCCGGACGGCAGGTCGGGGTCGGTCATCACCGCCTCGCCGCCATCGGCGCGGACGGCGGCGGCGACCTCCTCCTCCGAGCAGGCGACGACGACACGGCCGACGCCGGCTTCCCGCGCGCGGTCCATGACATGCAGGATCATCGCCCGGCCGGCGATGTCGGCGAGCGGCTTGCCCGGCAGCCTGGCGGAGGCCATGCGGGCGGGAATGACGACGATGGGATTGGATGTCTCGGTCATGACGGGACGATAGCCTTGCGCCGGGCGAGTGAAAATACAAAGAATTCCCGTTGGATGTCGTTGGACAGCCGCTATTGTGTTGGTTATAAAACGCCCCGTTTCGGGGCTAAGCTGCAGTTTGAAGGAAGACCATGTCCGGTATCGAGCTGAACAAGATTTTCGGTGCAATCATCCTGGCGATGCTGATCGCGATGATTGCCGGTGCAATCAGCCGGGGGCTCGTCCCGACCGGCAGTAGCGGCGAGGAACGCGTCATCGCCTTCGCACCGCCAGAAGTCGCGGGTGACGCGGGTGCCGCGGCAGAGACCGAGGAAGCCGAACCGGCGATCGAGACCCTGCTGGCGAGCGCCGATCCGGCCTCCGGCGAGAAGATCTTCAAGAAGTGCGCCTCCTGCCATGACGCCGCCAAGGGCGGCCCGAACAAGGTCGGCCCGGGGCTCTATGGCGTTGTCGGCAATGATATCGCCGTGTATGACGGTTACGCCTATTCCGACGCACTTGCCGGCAAGGAAGGCGCCTGGACGTTCGAGGCCCTCAACGGTTTCCTGAAGAAGCCGCGGGAATGGGCGCCGGGCACCAAGATGGGCTTCGCCGGCCTGTCGAAGGTGCAGGACCGTGCCGACCTGATCGTCTACCTGCGCTCGCTCGCCGACAACCCGGTTCCGCTGCCGCAGTAAGCCGGCCGGCCGGGCCCGCATGATGGCGAACGCCTGTCCGCAGGAATTCATCGACCTTGCCAACGAACTGGCGGACGCAGCCGGGCCCATAGCCCGGCTGTACTTCCGTTCGGACATCGCCGTCGACCGGAAGTCCGACGCCTCGCCCGTCACCATTGCCGACCGCGAGGTCGAATCGGCGATGCGGGAGATCATCTCCGAGCGGTTTCCGGACCACGGCATCTTCGGCGAGGAGCACGGCACCTCCAACGTGGGCTCCGACTATGTCTGGGTCCTCGATCCGATCGACGGCACCGGCGCGTTCATCACCGGCATGCCGATCTTCGGCACCCTGATCGCCCTGATGCATCGCGAGAAGCCCATTCTCGGAATCATCGACATGCCGGTGCTGCGCGAACGCTGGGTCGGTGCGGTCGGCTACCCGACCACGCTCAACGGCAACCCGGTGGCGACCCGGCCCGCCGAATCGCTGGCGGAAGCCAGCGTCTACACCTTCTCCCCCGACATGTTCGACCGGCCCGATCTCGAACGTTTCGACCGGGTCCGGCGCAAGGCCCGCACGGTGCGCTATGGCGGTGACTGCTATTGCTATGCGCTGCTTGCCAGCGGCCATGTCGACGTGGTCATCGACGCCAATCTCAAGCCATATGATTACTGCGCGCTGATCGCCCCGATCGAGGCGGCGGGCGGGCGCATCACCGACTGGTACGGCAACCCGCTCGATCTCCATTCGGACGGCCATGTGCTGGCCTGCTCGAGCGTCGAGCTCCACGCTGAGGTTTCGGCGCTGCTCACCGTCGCCTGACTCAGGCGCTTCCCGCGCGCAGCTTGCGCTCGTGGAAGATGAAGCCGAGGAAATTCATCAGCAATTGCGCGGCCAGCATCGAGGTGATGCCCGACGGGTCATAAGGCGGCGCCACCTCCACCAGGTCCATGCCGACCACGTCGCCGCGCTTCGACAGCCCCTGCAAAATTTCGAGGACCTCGTAATAGAGAAACCCGCCATGGCTCGGCGTGCCGGTGCCGGGCGCGATGGAAGGATCGAAGCCGTCGATGTCGATGGTGACGTAGTAGCGCGCGCCGGCCGGGATGCGCTCCAGCACCGCGTCGCGGCCGAGACGGCGGACATCGCGCACCGACAGGATGTCGGAGCCCGCCGCCCGCGCCGCGTCGTAATCCGAGCGGTTGGACGACGAGACGTTGCGGATGCCCATCTGGGTCATGCCGGTGACATGCGCCATCTCGGAGGCCCGCCGCAGCGGATTGCCGTGGCCGTAACGCACGCCGTGGCGTTCGTCGACGAAATCGAGATGGGCGTCGAAATGCACGATATGCAGCGGAGGCTGGTCCGAGTAGGCCGCCATGCAGGGCGCATGCACAGCGTGGTCGCCGCCGAGGATCACCGGCATCGCACCCGCCTCGAGGATCTTGCGCACCGCGAATTCGGTATTGGCGTGGCTTTTCATGGTGTCGGTATGGACGATGTCCGCGTCGCCGACATCGACGATCCGCACCTCGTCCTTCGGCAGGTAGAGCACATCATCCTCGAAATCGTAGGCGCCGCCATGGCCGAAGGAGAACAGCGTCGAGGCTTCCCGGATGCCGCGCGGGCCGAAACGTGCGCCGGCGCGGTATTGCGTGCCCATGTCGAACGGCACCCCGAGAACGGCGACATCCGCCTGGATGTTGTCCCAGTCCGTCACCGGCGGCGATTTCGCAAACGTGCAATGGCCGACGAAGGGCAGGTTCAGGCGGCCGGACTCATAGGAATTGTCGGTCATCGGTGCGGCTCCGGGTTGGGTTGGCCGGAGTATGCTGGCGGGGGTGGGGTTTGAGCGCAAGTCCCTCGAGTTCACCGCTCCCCCTCAGCCCTTCGGGCAGTTCCCCCTGAGGGGGAGCATGGATGATGTCATCTTCCCCCTCCGGGGGAAGTGCCCCGCAGGGGCGAAGGGGGAGCGGTTCGGGAAAGCCTACTTCGCCTTCTGCCCGAAGGTCTCCGCGTCCGGGTCATCCAGCCAGGCCTGCTCTTCCGGGGTAGTGTCCCGGCGCATCACCTCGTTGCGGTAGGGGAAGCGGCCGAAACGGGCGATGATGGCGCGGTGGCGCTCGGCATAATCGAGATATTGCGGGTCGCTCAGCGTCGCGAACAGCTCGACCGAGCGGTCCTGCATCGCGAGATCCTCGGCATGCTCGAACGGCAGATAGAGGAACAGCTTTTCCAGCTCGGAAAGTTCCGAATCGGCGCCGGAATCGACCGCCTTGCGGGCGATGTTCAGGCCGTTGCGGTCGCTGGAGAAGGCCTGCCTTGTGCCGCGGAACATGTTGCGCGGGAACTGGTCGAACAGGATGACCAGGGCCAGCGCGCCCCTCGGCGTGGCGGCGAAATGGTCCCACGAGCCGGTGGTGGCGACGCGCCAGTCCATCTCGAACTGGCCGCGAATCGCCGCGTCGATCTCGTCGGAGGGCTCGAACCAGAACTTCCTCTGCTTGCCGTGCTCGGGCGAGCCCGGTTCGCCGAACCAGAAGTTCAGGATGCGCGTGACGGCCGTGGGCTCAGCCACGACCGTCTCCCTGCATTGCGCCCGGCATCAGGCCGCCATCGACCGCAGCATCCAGGCGGTCTTCTCGTGCAGCTGCATGCGCTGGGTCAGAAGGTCCGCGCTCGGCTCGTCGGACGCCGCCTCGCAGAGCGGGAATATCTCTCTTGCGGTCTTGGCCACGCGCTCCTGGTCGCGGGCGAGCTGGCGGACCATCTCGTCGGCATTCGGCACGCCGGCCGGCTCCTCGATCGAGGTCAGCGCGGCGAACTGCTTGTAGGTGCCCGGCGCCGGGAAGCCGAGTGCGCGGATACGTTCGGCGATCTCGTCGACGGCGAGCGCGAGTTCGGTGTACTGCGTCTCGAACATGAGATGCAGCGTGTTGAACATCGGGCCGGTGACGTTCCAGTGAAAATTGTGGGTCTTGAGGTAAAGGGTGTAGGTGTCTGCGAGCAGCCGCGACAACCCGTCCGCGATCGCCTTGCGCTGATCGCTGCTGATTCCGATGTCGATATCCATGCCTTGGGGCATATCAGATCTCCTGTCTTTCCGGTTGCGGCGGGAGGTCCGCCGTCGATGGGAAGAAGATAATCCCGCCCGCCGGGACATGCCAATTGATTGAATCGAACTCTCCGATTGAGCGCGGCAATAACCGGAAAGCCGGTGCGCCTATTCGCCGGCCGCGGCGGGCGCCGCCTCCAGCCCGCGATCCGCTCCCCTGTTGTCCGCAAGCGCGAGATTGGCGGTGAACTGGGCAACGCTCGCCTCCCAGGAGCGGCTTTCGGCGAAGCGCCGGCAGGCATCCCGGTCGATGGTCAGCGCCCGGGCCACGGCGGCGTCAAGGTCCTCGTCGAGCGCGCCGACATCTGTGCCGCCGACCACGTCGAGCGGACCCGGCACCGGGTATGCCGCGACCGGAACGCCGCAGGCCAGCGCCTCCAGCAGCACGAGTCCGAAGGTGTCGGTCCGGCTCGGGAAGACGAAGACATCCGCCGAGGCGACATGGCGGGCGAGATCCTCGCCATGGCGCATGCCGACGAAAACGGCGTCCGGGAACTGGCGCTCCAGTTTCGCGCGCTGCGGGCCGTCGCCGACGACCACCTTGGTGCCGGGATGTTCGAGGGCGAGGAAGGCCTGGATGTTCTTCTCGACGGCCACCCGGCCGGTATAGAGCAGGATCGGTTGCGGCAGGTCGAGCAGGGGCTCGGCCGTCGGCCGGAAGAGGTCGGTGTCGACGCCGCGGGTCCAGCGCACGATATTGTCGAAGCCGCGTTCCTCCAGCGCGTCCTGGATGGTCTGGGTCGCCACCATCACATGCTTCGCCGCACCGTGAAACCAGCGCAGGAAGGCGTAGGAGATGCCGAGCGGCAGCCGGCAGCGGGCATGGACATATTCCGGAAAGCGCGTGTGGTAGGAGGTGGTGAAGGCGATACCGTTCTTCCGGCAGTAGCGGTTGGCCGCCAGCCCGAGCGGGCCTTCGGTGGCGATATGCACCGCGTCCGGCGCGAAATCGCGGATGCGCCGCCGCACCACCCGGTCCGGAAACAGCGCGAGGCGGATCTCCGGGTAGCTGGGGCAGGGGATGGTGCGGAAACCGTCGGGCGAGATGACCTCGACCTGGTGACCGTCGGCCGTCAGCCGGGTAACGAGCGTAACAAGCGTGCGTACGACGCCATTGACCTGAGGAAGCCAGGCGTCCGAGACGAGGAGGAGGCGCATTCGTCAGCCTTCTTGCTGGCGGTGGAGGGGAAAGGTGATGTCGAGGTATCCAGCGGCGAGAGCTGCTGCAGGGCGATCCAGTCGATGATCTCGAGCCGGCCATCCATATGCTCGACCAGCGCCGTGCAGCTCTCCACCCAGTCGCCGTCATTGGCGTAGGTGATGCCGTCCAGGTCCTTCAGCGCGGCGGTATGGATATGCCCGCAGATCACGCCGTCGAGGCGGCGCTTGCGCGCCTCGTCCACCACCGCATCCTCGAAACGCGAGATGAAATCGACGGCGTTCTTGACCTTGTGCTTGAGATAGGCCGACAGCGACCAGTAGCCGAAACCGAGCGCCCGGCGGGCCCTGTTGAAATGGTGGTTGATGGCGATCAGCAGGTTGTAGGCCCAGTCCCCGGTCAGCGCGAGCCACTTGGCATAGCGCACCACGGCGTCGAACTGGTCGCCATGCATCACCAGGTAGCGCTTGCCGTCGGCGGCGACATGAACGGTTTCGTTGATCACCGTGACGAGGCCGAAGCGGTGCTTGCCGAAATCCCGGAACTTCTCGTCGTGATTGCCGGGGATGTAATAGAGCCGCGTGCCCTTGCGCGCCTTGCGCAGCAGCTTCTGGATGACGTCGTTGTGGGTCTGCAGCCAGTACCAGTTCCGCCGCAGCCGCCAGATGTCGACGATGTCGCCAACCAGGTAGAGATACTCGGATTCAGTGCGGCGCAGGAAGTCGAGCAGGAATTCCGCCTTGCAGCCGCGGGTGCCGAGATGGATGTCGGAAATCCAGATCGACCGGTAGCGGTACTGGTTGGGTGTCTCCGCATTCATGCGTCCGTCCTCCGTTTCGGTTCCGGGTGTCGGATGCCTTCCGGCCTCGGATTTCTCGGCGATAAGTATTTATCAAGTAAAGTAATAAATCCTGCTTGCTTCGAATTTTTCATGATGATTAATTGAACTGGAACCCGTTTGAAACATTCGCTGGAATTTCGCCATGTTTATGGTGTAATTATTTCAGCCGTTATTCAGTTTTGTTACATTGATGAGACATGCACGCATGAAAAATATCACCGAGCCGACCGGCGGCGGTGGCCAGGCCATCGAGTCGCGGCGCTTCCTGGTGATCTTCAACCCGGTCGCCGGGCATCGCCGGCGGCGCTTTCTCGACCGCACGCTCTCACGGCTGGCGTCGCTCGGCTGCACCTGCGACTTGCGCGAGACCACCTGCCGGGGCGACGCGGAGGCGATCTGCGCAGGCGTTGAACCCGGCGCCTATGACGCGGTGCTGGTCGCCGGCGGCGACGGCACGGTGAACGAGGCGCTGAACGGCATCGGCGGCCGGCCCATTCCCGTCGGCGTGATCCCGACGGGCACGGCGAACGTGCTGGCGCTCGAACTTGGCCTGCCGAATGCGCCGGAGAAGGTTGCGGACCTCCTCGCCACGGCGCCGGTGCGCCGGCTGCATTTCGGCGCCGTCAACGGCCGTCGCTTCACCATGATGGCCGGCGTCGGGTTCGATGCGCTGGTGGTCGCCGCCGTGACGCCGGAACTGAAACGCAAGCTGCGCAAGGCGGCCTACGTGCTGGAATCGCTCCGGCTGCTGCTGCGCTTCGACCGGCCTGCCTACCGGGTCACCATCGACGGCGTTGCCAGCGAGGCCGCCTCGGTGATCGTCGCCAATGGCCATTTCTACGGCGGCAGCTTCGTCTGCGCCCCGGATGCCCGGCTCGACGACCCGGACCTGCATGTCTGCCTGTTCGACCGCACCGGGCGGCTGGCGGCCGCGACCTACGCGCTCTGGCTGCTGCTCGGGCGGTTGCACCACCGTGCCGACTTCCGGGTCGTGCGCGGCCGCGAGATCGTCATCGACCGTCCCGGGGGCGACCCGGTGCAGGCCGACGGTGACATCGTGGCGGTCACGCCGGTCACCATCACCGCCTCAGCCGGCACCTTCGACGCACTGGCGCCGGCGGTGTAGCGTGGCTGCAATAGTATCCGCCCCTCCCTTCGTTCCCGGTCATTGTCGGTAGTTGAGACGCAGGTGCGGAAGAGCCGTTGTCTGCGCCAATAGCGGACGACTTACCGATGCATCCGGGGGCATGCCGGCCCCAAAAGAAAACCCCGGTCGTTGGCGACCGGGGTCTGAACTGTCGGCGTTTGCCGGGAAACCCGGTTAGCGCGGGGCCAGCACCATGATCATCTGGCGCCCTTCCATTCGCGGGAACTGCTCGACCTTGGTCTGTTCCTCGAACTGGTCGCGCACGCGGTTCAGCACTTCCATGCCGAGTTCCTGGTGGGCGAGCTCGCGGCCGCGGAACCGCATGGTGACCTTGACCTTGTCGCCACCTTCCACGAAACGCTGCACGGCTTTCATCTTCACATCGTAATCATGCTGGTCGATGTTCGGACGCAGCTTGATTTCCTTGACCTCGATGATCTTCTGCTTCTTGCGCGCTTCGTGCTTTTTCTTCTGCTCCTCGTAACGGAACTTGCCGTAATCGAGGATCTTGCAGACCGGCGGTTCGGCATTCGGCGAGACTTCGACGAGGTCCAGCCCGGTGCCTTCGGCAATCCGCAGCGCCTCGTCCAGCGTCTTGACGCCGATCATTTCACCCTCTGCATCGATCAGACGCACCTTGGATACGGTGATGTCCTCGTTGACGCGCGGGCCGTCCTTGACCGGCGGCGTCAGATCAGTGTTTCGTGCTATGTCAGTTTCTCCTGCATATTGTTCCAGACAACTCTACCGCACTTGGGCCGCAAGCTCTACCTTGCAGTTGCGTCCCGGAACGGGCCCGATCTGGTCAGGCGCCGCTCCCCGGCATGGTCGCTTCCTCGCATAACTTACGAACCGCGTCATCCAGCGCAAGAATTTCCTGCGCCTGGCTGCCGAGACGCCGGATGGCGACGGTGCGCGCCTCGCCTTCGCGGGCGCCGACGACGAGGATCGCCGGCACCTTGGCGTGCGAATGTTCGCGGACCTTGTAGTTGATCTTCTCGTTGCGAATATCGGTCTCGATGCGCAGCCCCGCGGCCCGCAGGGTGGCCGTGACCTCGCGGGCGTAATCGTCGGCCTCCGACGTGATGGTGGCCACCACGCCCTGCACCGGCGCCAGCCAGAGCGGGAAGCGCCCGGCATATTGTTCGATCAGGATGCCGATGAAGCGCTCGAAGGAACCGAGGATCGCGCGATGCAGCATCACCGGGCGGTGACGGTCGCCGTCCTCGCCGACATAGGTCGCGTCGAGCCGTTCCGGCAGCACGAAATCGACCTGGTGGGTGCCGCACTGCCAGTCGCGGCCGATGGCGTCGCGCAGCACGAATTCCAGCTTCGGACCGTAGAAGGCGCCTTCGCCCGGGTTCAAGGTATAGGGCAGGCCGGAGGCATCGACCGCCTCGCGCAGCGCGTTCTCGGCCTTGTCCCAGATCTCGTCGGACCCGGCGCGGACGTCCGGCCGGTCGGAGAACTTCACGCGGACGTCCTCGAAGCCGAGATCCTTGTAGATCGCGATCAGCAGGTCGCAGAACCGCTTGGTCTCCTCGGTGATCTGGTCTTCGGTGCAGAAGATGTGGGCGTCGTCCTGGGTGAAGGCGCGCACCCGCATGATGCCGTGCAGCGCGCCGGACGGCTCGTTGCGCTGGCAGGAGCCGAACTCGGCCATGCGCAGCGGCAGGTCGCGGTAGCTCTTCAGACCCTGGCGGAAGATCTGCACGTGGCAGGGGCAGTTCATCGGCTTCAGCGCGTAGACCTTGTCTTCGGTCTCGGAGATGAACATCGCCTCGCGGAACTTCTCCCAGTGCCCGGAATGCTCCCAGAGCGTGCGGTCGACCAGCTGCGGCGTCTTCACCTCGTCATAGCCGCCCGCTTCCAGCCGGCGGCGCATGTAGGTTTCCAGCGTGCGCCACAGCGTCCAGCCCTTGGGATGCCAGAACACGGAGCCCTGGGCTTCCTCCTGCTGGTGGAACAGATCCATCTCGCGGCCGAGCTTGCGGTGGTCGCGCTTCTCCGCCTCCTCCAGCATGTGGAGATAGGCGTCGAGCTCCTTCTTCGTCGGCCAGCAGGTGCCGTAGATCCGCTGCAGCATCTCGTTGTCGGAATTGCCGCGCCAGTAGGCGCCGGCCAGCTTCATCAGCTTGAAGTTCTTGCCGAGCTTGCCCGTCGACGGCAGGTGCGGGCCGCGGCAGAGGTCGACCCAGTCGCCCTGGCGGTAGAGGGTAACCTCCTCGCCGGCCGGCAGCGCGCGGACGATCTCGGCCTTGTAGGCCTCGCCCTTGCCCTCGAAATATTTCGCGGCTTCCTCGCGGTCCCAGACCTCGCGCACCAGCGGCAGGTCGCGGTCGACGATCTCGGCCATGCGCTTCTCGATCTTCTCGAAATCGTCGGTCGAGAAGGGTTCCTCGCGGGCGAAATCGTAATAGAAGCCGTTCTCGATCGACGGGCCGATGGTGACCTGGGTGTCGGGGAAC
>JAVKCR010000296.1:0-3985 GCA_040222645.1 Rhodospirillales bacterium | reverse complement strand
GGCGCTTTCGCGGATGCCGATCGCCTCGGCCATTGTCTGCAGGCTGGCATAGAGGCTGGAGATTTCCCCGATGGACGCCGAAGGCCACTTCTCGGGATAGGTGCCCCCGGCAATGGCCTCGGCGCGCCGGCTCAGCGATTCCAGCGGCCGGGCGATCGACCGGGCCCAGAATGACGCGAGCAGGGACCCGACAAGCAAGGCACCCACCACGAACGTCACGATGGTGGTGACGGTGTCCTGGAATCCCGGGTCGTCGAGACCGGTCGGCATCCGGCTGACGATCAGCCAATCGAGCGAACGGGAGTAGTTGGCGGCAACGGCAAAGCGCGTTCCGCCCATGGTCAGGGTCGAGGGCTGGCTCTCGCCGGAAAACCCGGTCGTGATGATCGGCAGCGACCGGATATTGACCTGGTCGGGTGCGGTGTCGGCTGTGTCGGCGACGATCTCTCCGTTCCTGTCCACCACCCAGAAATCGATCTGGCTCGGCCCGCGAACCAGCCGGCTGAGCTGGAGGACGGTTTCCAGCGATACTTCGGCGATGATGACGCCGGACCCGTAGCGTGTTTGCCGGGCAAGCCCGAGGGTCACGGCCCCGGTAACCGCCGAGATATGCTTGTCGGACCAGATGACACCGGAATCGGCCAAAGCCGATTTGAACAACGGGTAGGTCGACAGATCGATCCCGACCAGTTCCTCCTCACGCGTTCTCGAGGCGCCTTTGATGCTCGCCGCGACCAGCCGCCCGGACGCATCGATCACGTAGATGGCGTCGAGCCGGTTGCGGCGCTCGGAGGCGAGAACCTCGCCGATCCTGTCCTCCGGAATCGTGGTGAAGAGGTCGGCGGCGATTTCAACCCTGCTTTCGATTTCCTGCAGGAAGATCTCCAGCCTCGCCGCGATATCCTTCGAGGATTCCTTGACCCGGAGAAGATTGGATTGCTCGATCCGGTCAAGTGTCGTGACAAGCAGGGTCGTCCCGACAATCGCCAAAGCGGTGAGCAGCGTGCCGAGCAGCAGGAGGATGACGGAAAATCTGAGACTGATCCTGCGAATCACGGACTGGCGGCTTCGAAGGCGCCGTTGCGCACGACGACGAAGAATGCCCGCCGCTGGCCGTCACCGAACCGGTCGAAGACCAGGGGTTGCTGCAATCCCTCGATCGGACCGATATCGATCAGTGCCTGCCCGAGCTTGCTGAAGTCGGGTTGTTTCGCCATGGCGGCAAACAGGATCGTCGCGGCGTCATAGGCGGCAATGCTGGAATAGCCGGGTTCGCGCCCGAAAGCCTCCATATAGCTGTCGTGGAACTTGCGGTACCGGTCCGACCGGTCGAACCGGTCATATGACTGCACCAGTTCCATGCCTTCGATGGCGCGTCCGCCAAGTTGCAGCAGCCGCTCCGATGCGGCCCATTCCGCTGCCATCATGGGTAAGGTATCGTCGTACTTGCGGATCTGCTGAGCCAATTGCGCGGTGTCGACGCTGTTGGAAACAAGCAGGATGGCCTCCGGCTTGCTTTCAATCAGGGATTTCGCCGTCGCGGAATAACCCTGCGGCTGTTGGGAAGCGTCGTAATATTCCGTGGTCGCGACCGTGCCGCCGAGTTTCGTGAACTCCCCGGCGAACTCCTTCACCCAGCTTTCCGAGAAAACCCGGTTGTTGGCGTCCGCGGCGATCGCGCTGCGGCTGAAGCCACGGTCGATCATCCGGCGGGCGTAGAACAACGCGTTATCGCTGGTCGTCCAGTTGATGCGGAAGAAATTGTCATCCCGTCCGGCGAAAACCACCGAGGAAACTGTCGGGGATAGCGTCAGAACCTTGAGTTCATCGATGACCGGCAGCATTCCTTCCGCGATCGAGCTGACATTGGGACCGATGATCGCGTCGACCTTCAATCCATGCAGTTCACGCACTGCGGCGGCGCCGGCTTCCGGGTTGTTGGCATCGTCGCGAACGAACATCTCGACCGTCCGGCCGTCGATACCGCCGGCATTGTTGATCTCCGTCACCGCAAGCTGGACGGCGTTCCGGGATGCCTCGCCGATATCGGCCGACCGGCCCGTCAGGCCGGCGATCATCCCGATCCGGACGGGCTCCTCCTCGAAGCAGCCGGCGAGGGATAGGAGAATTGCAATCGAGGCAATAGCGGAGCGCATGAAGCTGCGCGAATGACGTAATTGATATGCTTGCCGGATCCCGATCACCTGGCAGGGTCCGCAATCGTTTCGCTGTCGCTGCGTTTCAGGCAGCCGCCTGGGAACTCCAGGCGAACCGTCGTGCCTGAATCCGGCGCGCTCTCGATCGACATCGTGCCGCCATGCCGCTCGATCAGGTGCTTGGTCGTGACGAGCCCCAATCCCAGTCCGAGTCCGGACCTGCGGCTGAGCAAGGGGTCGCCGGGAAGATTGAAGGCGTCCCCGACACGGGCGATTACCGTCGCATCAATGCCGACGCCGTCGTCGATCACCGAGAGCATCAGTCCCTGGTCCTTGGTCTGGCGCGCGGTGATCCGGACCTTGCAGTTGGGCGGATTGTGCCTGACCGCGTTGGAGAAAAGGTTCGAGATCATGGTCCGTACCGCATCCTTGTCGGCCTCCAGGATCATGGTATCCCGTTCGTCGCTGCCGGGCGCGGACGTCAGCGAACGGGCCTTGCCGGTTTCACTGGCGGGCGCCTCCGCAAGCATCTCGTTGATCAACTCGCGTAGATTGAACGGCTCCACGTTGAGACCTTCCGGCGCCGAAATTTGCGAGAACCGCAAGACCTTCTCGACCATCTCGTGAAGCTGCCTGCCCGACGACAGGATATCCCATGCATATTCCCGGTAGGTTTCGTTGCCCACCGGGCCGAGGATCTCGTTGGCGATCATCTCGGAGAGGCCGATGATTCCGTTCAGCGGCGTGCGGAATTCATGGCTCATGTTCTGGATGAAATCGCTTTTCGACCGGTCTGCCGACCTCGCCTTGTCGAGAGCGACCCTGAGTTCCGATGTCCGGTCTTCGAGCCGCACGATATCGCGGTAGGCGCGCAGCGCCGAGTAGATGGAGGTCAGGAGCTTGGCGGCGTTGAGGTCACTCTTCTCCCGGTAGTCGTTGATATCATAGTCCCGGATGACCTCGAATTCGGGCGCGTAGCCCGGTTGACCCGTGCGGAGCACGATGCGAACCCGGTCATTGGACCGTTCGGAGCGAATCCAGCGCACCAGCTCGAGGCCGGCATGCTCGGTTTCCATGACCACGTCAAGGAGCACAACCGCGGTGCTGTCATTCTCGGCCATGACCTGCCGGGCCTGCTCTCCGGAATAGGCGCTGATGACATCGATCCGGCGATTCTCGAAACGGAAGTCCTCCAGCGCGAACCGGGTGGCCTGATGGACGCTCTCGTCGTCGTCGACGACGAGTATCTGCCATGTCCCGTCGGGTCCCGCCTGGGGCAGTTCGTCCGTGTCTTCTAGAATCTCGATCCTGTCGTCGTGCATCGGTTGCTGCAGTTCCCTTTTACCTCCCGGTTCCGGAAGCTGCTTCCCCGGGGAACATGGAGGTCCCGGAACCGCCTCACAGCGCAGCGATCCCCATATCCACCGAAAGCAGATTCCATTTACCGGAAACAGGCCATACCGTTGAAATCCAAAGCTGGCCATTTTGCTATTGTGGTTTTCCACATTCCGCCTTGTTTTCCCGTGTTTCTTGCCGGCTGAAGCGGGACCTGCCCGGGTTGAACACAATCTTGACGTATGATGGACCAGTGATGTGAAGAACGATTCCGACCGGCCTGGCGGCGCCGTTCTGCTGATGGTTTTCGCAACTCTCACCCTGACCATGATGGATGCCTGCATGAAATGGCTGGTGGCGGACTATTCCGTCAGCCAGCTGCTTTTCATGCGGACGGCGATCGGCATCGTGCCGACGGCGGTTTATATCTGGCTGACATGGTTTCCGGGAGCCTTGCGCATCGGCCATCCGGCCGGGCACCTGCTGCGTATCTC
>JAVKCR010000295.1:0-5605 GCA_040222645.1 Rhodospirillales bacterium | reverse complement strand
GGCGATGGTCGCGGGCGCCGTGGCCGTTGCGGCCCGGGCCTCGATCTCCGCCCAGTCCCGGGCGAGGGTGCGGGCCTCCCGTTCAAGTTCGGCTGTGTCCGCGCCCTCGGCGGCGGTGCGCAGCACGAAGCCGCCGCCCATGCCGAGGCCGGCGAGGAATTCGGTGAGGCGGCGCTGCCCGATATCGTCGCCGAGGCGTTTCGAGACGCGGATGCCGTCGCCCCGGGGCAGCCAGACCAGCAGGCGGCCGTCGAGCGAGATGTCGGCGGTCAGGCGCGCGCCCTTGGCGCCTTCCGCTTCGCGGGTGACCTGGACGAGGATGGCGGTGCCTTCGGGCAGGGTCTCGGGCACCCTCTCGGCATCGCGGTCCGGCCGCAGCCAGCGGGCGTCCTGCCAGGGCAGGAAGCCGTCTTCCGCCTCACCGATGGCGACGAAGCTGGCGCGGATCGGGGCGACATGCGCGCGCACCCGCCCGAGCAGGATGTCGCCCATGCGCTGCGGTTCATGGTCGCGGGCGATGACGAGGCCTTCCAGCCGTCCGCCCTCGATCAGCGCGAGCCGCCACTCGCCGGGATTGCGCTCGACCAGGAGATGCGGTTCAGCCCAGGCCACGGACCGGGAATCCCGCGCCGTCGAGCATGTTGCGCACGTCGAACAGCGACAGGCCGACGACGTTGGAATAGCTGCCGTTGACCGATTTCACGAAGCCGCCGGCGAGGCCCTGGATGGCGTAGCCGCCGGCCTTGCCCTGCCATTCGCCGCTGGCGAGATACCAGGCGATATCGGCGTTCGACAGGCGGCGGAAGGCGACCTGCGTGGTCACCACGCGCACCTGGATGCGCCCGTCCGGCAGGGCCAGCGCGATGCCGCCATGCACCCGGTGGCGCCGCCCGGAGAGCAGTTCGAGGAAGCGCCCGGCCTCTGCTTCATCCACCGGCTTGCCGAGATTGCGCCGGCCGGAGGCGACCACGGTATCGGCGGCGAGCACCAGTGCGCCGGCTTCGGTTTCGGCCGCGGCTTTCGCCTTTTCCGTCGCCAGCCGGCGGGCGGTCTGCGGCGGCAGTTCCTTCTTCAGGGGCGCCTCGTCGATGTCCGCCGGCGCGATGCGGTCGGGCTCGATGCCGATCTGGCGCAGGAGGTCGAGCCGTCGCGGCGAGGCGGATGCGAGGACGAGGAGAGGGGGCGTGTCTGTCATGCGGATGCTTTATCGCCGGGAGGCGGGAATGACAAAGAATTCCGCCGAAGACTTGACCTGGAGCGCGAAATGCACCAGATGACCGTCCTTGTTCGAGGAACCACGTCAGCCATGCTGAAACGTTTCGTCCAGATTGCCGCAATGACCGTGATGCTTGCCGTGCCGGGTGCCGCCCAGGCCGATGCCGCGCGGCTGGTGATCGTCGTCGAGGGGCTGCGCAGCGCCGACGGCGTGGTCGATATCGCGCTGTTCGACGGGCCTGACAATTTCCTGGATTCGGACAAGCGGATCGGCGGCGGCAAGGCGGTGATCAAGGACGGCGCGGCGGTGATCGAGATCGACAATCTGCCGCCGGGCAAATATGCCGCGGCCTTCTATCACGACGAGAACGCCAACGGCGATTTCGACCAGGGCCTGCTCGGCATTCCGCTCGAGGGCTACGGCTTCACCAACAATGCCCGCGCCCTGTTCTCGGCCCCGTCCTTCGAGGAGGCGGCCCTGACAATCGAACAGGGAAGCAACGAGACCCGGGCCCGCATCCAGTACTGAGCCTGAGGCCGCTCAGCGCAGCGCGACCAGCAGCACGCCACCGAAGATCATCAGAATCCCGAGCCAGTTGACCGCGGACAGCCGCTCGCCGAGCAGCAATGTGCCGAAGATGGCCACCAGCACCACGCTCAGCTTGTCGACTGGGGCGACGCGCGAGGCGTCGCCGAGCTTCAGTGCCCGGAAATAGCAGAGCCATGACAGTCCGGTCGCGACGCCCGACGCGATGATCAGCATGATGGCTTTCGGTCCGGTGCCGGAAAGACTTTGCCATTGCCCGGTCATGGTCAGCATCGCCGCCAGGAACAGCAGGATGACAATGGTGCGCAGGAAGGTCGCGTAGTCGGAATTGAGGTCGTCGAGCGCGGCCTTCGCGAGGATCGCGGTCAGCGCGGCGAACAGGGCGGCAAGGCCGGCCCAGAATTGCCAGGACTGGTAGAGCGACTTGACCATGGCGGCGTCCTTTCCCGGAGGTTGGCCATGGTAGTCCGTCCTTACGACGATGTCGCGCCCGTCAGCTGGTTTCGGCGCCGAGGGTCCAGATCGCGGCGATGAAGATGCCCTTGGCGACCGGCAGGAAGGCGAATGTCAGCAGGCCGGCGAGCAGGATCGAGAGCGAGATGTTCGCCCAGTCCGGCATCCACTGGTGGGCGGTCAGCATCACCACAACCGGCACCACGACATGGCCGACCAGCAGGATGGTGAGCCAGGCCGGACCGTCGTCGGCGCGCACTTCCGACCATTCCATGCCGCAGGCCTCGCAGGTGTCGACCGGCTTCAGGTAGGCGCGGAACAGGCGTCCCTTGCCGCAATTCGGGCATTTGCAGCGAATGCCGTTGAGGGCGGCTTCGAGGAGGGTCTTCTTGCGCTGGATCATCGGGGGGAACTCCTGAGGTTCCAGTTACCTATGCCTCGCCGAGGGCAAAAACAAGTTCGACGCCGGTCGCGTCTTCCGCCTCTATCGAAATCGTGAAGGTGTCGCGGGTGAAGAAGACCCCGTTGCGGGCGAAGTGCCCGGCCGGGATATCGAGGTCCGGCACCCGTACCGTCATGCCGGTGAGCACCGGTGTTTCCGACGGCCCGGCGACGATCTCGATCACGCAGCCTGCCGGCGCGGTGCGGACCGATGTCACGCCGCCGGCCTGCACCGGCTTCATCCCGAACAGCCTGTTGAGTTTCACGGCGGCGGCCTCCGGATCGGCAATTGAAAGGCGCACCGCATCGATGGCCTCGGCCCCGTTCGCGTGATGCATCCATTGCGGCTGCCAGACCATGTCGCGGGTCAGGTGCGTGCAGACGAAGGCGCGCAGGCCGGCTGCGTCCCCGCGGTCGATATGCACCAGCGCGAATTCCGGGGTGACGTCGCCGCCGGGCAGTTCCAGCAGGCGCTTCAGTTCCTTCGGCGGCTCGGCGGTGATGCCGCGGGCGGACAGATCGGCATGGATTGCCGCCGCATCCTCCCCCGCGAAGGCGAGGCCGAGGAGGCCTTCCCCCTCGGTCGCGAGGAATTCGTCGAGGCGGTTCACGAACTGGGCGGGATCGACGATGCCGAGCAACTCGACATAGTCGTTCTCCAGCATGATGCAGTAATTCGCCGTGCCCCAGCCGATATGGCGGCCGCGCGGCGTTACCGTGAAGCCGAGCCGGGCCCAGCTGGCGCGTGCCGCCTCAAGGTCGGCGACGCCGACGAGAACATGGTCGAGCCCGGTGATCGCCACCGTCGCCTACCGGAGCGCCGCTTCGATGTTGCCGCCGTCGACGGTGATCACCGCGCCGGTGGTCGAGGTGGCCGTGGCCAGCGCGACGAAGGCGTTGGCGACGTCATCGGCGGTGACTTCCCGCTTCAGCAGATTGCCGCCCATGTAATCGGTCTCGCTCAGGCCGCGTGCCGTCGAGCGGCTGGCGATCATTTCGTCGGTCAGCAGGCCGGAGCGGATGCGGTCGGCGTTGACCGCGTTCGAGCGGATGCCGTCGGCGCCGTGGTCGAGCGCGTATTGCCGCGACAGGAACAGGGTCGCCGCCTTCGGCAGGCCGTAGGGGCCGAAATCCTTGCCCGGGTTCACCGCCTGCTTCGAGGTGTTGAACAGCAGGCAGCCGCCGGTGCCCTGCGCGCGCATGATCTTCACCGCGGCCTGCGCCACGTTCTGGTGGCCGAAGAAATTGAGCTCGAAGCTCTTGCGCAGAATCTCGTCGTCGACCTCGCCGATCCTGCCCTGCCAGGCGGCACCGGCGTTGGAGACGAGGATGTCCACCCCGCCGAAGGTCTCGGCGACTGCCCGGAAGGCGGCAAGTACGGAGGCCTTGTCGGTGACGTCGCATTCGACGGCCAGCCCGCCGATGGCGGTGGCGACCTTCATGGCGTCGTCGATCTTCAGGTCGAGCACGGCGACTTCCGCGCCTTCCGCGCGCAGCGCCTTCGCGGTCGCCGCCCCGATGCCGGAGCCGCCGCCGGTGACCACCGCCACCTGCCGGGCCAGCGCCTTCTCGGCGCCCTTGCCGAGCTTGGCCTGTTCCAGCGACCAGTACTCGATCTCGAACATGTCGGGTTCGGAGATGCTCTCGAACTTGCCGATGGCTTCGGCGTTGGTGATCACCTCGATGGCGGTCTCCGCGAGGTCGGCGGCGATCTTCGCGTCCTTGGCGGTCTTGCCGATGCCGTAGAGGCCGAGGCCGGGGACGAGGATGACCCGCGGCGCCGGGTCGAGTTCCTTGCGGGGCGTTGCCTGCCCGGCGTTCTGGCGCTCGAAATAGGCGTGGTAGTCGGCGTGGAACTTCGCCATCGCGGCGGACGCGCCCGCCCTGAAGCCGTCCATGTCGGCGGCGTCCGGGGCCGGGACGATCAGCGGCAGCGGCTTGGTGCGGATCGAATGGTCCGGCGTCACCGTGCCGGTGTTGGCCATGCGCTCGAGGTCGGCGGCATTGACGTAATTGAGGATCGCGTCATTGCTGCGGAATTCGAACACCCAGCGGGTCCAGTCGCCGTTGCGCTTGCCGGGCAGCGCGTTCAGGCCGCGCAGCACGGGGGCGACATCCGCCGCCTTCGCCACGTTCTTCGGCAGGCCGGGCGCGACCGCGAAAACGTTGCGGCGGCCCTTCTGGAGCCGTTCCTCGGCCATGGTGACGAACTCGATCATCCGGTCGTAGGCGGTCTTCGCATCGTCGCCGAAGGAGAAGATGCCGTGCTTCAGCATCACCATGCCCTCGACATCCGGGTTCTGGTCGAAGACCTCCTTGGTCTTCTTGGCCAGTCCGAAGCCCGGCATGATGTAGGGCACCAGCGCCACCCGGTCGCCGTAGAGTTCGCGCAGGATATCCGCGCCGTCATCCGGCTGGTCGGTCAGCGCGAGCACCGCGTTGGAATGGGTATGGTCGACGAACTTGTGCGGCAGGAAGGCATGCAGCAGCGTTTCCACCGACGGGTTCGGCGACTGGGAATCCAGCAGGTTGCAGCGCTGGGCATTCACCATGTCCTCGTCCGAGAGAGAGTCGATGGCGGCGAGCCGCTGCAGCGGGGCCAGCTGCACGGCGGGCAGGCCGGCCGGCTCGATGTCGCCCATGTCCCAGCCGGAGCCCTTGACGCAGAGCGCCATGACCCTGTCGCCGGCGAGGTTGGTCATCTCGGTCTTCACCGAGGTGTTGCCGCCGCCATGCAGCACCAGCTTCGGATCGCGGCCGAGCAGGCGGGTGGTGTAGACGCGCAGCGCCAGATCCTCGTTCACGCCCTGGGCGGCGTAGCGCTCGACATAGCTTTTCGCGTCAGCGTCGGACCATTTGTTCAGCATGTTCTTCGGGGCTTTCGGTTCGTTTAAACTATTGCCTCATCCTGAACTCGTTTCAGGACCTCGACCGTCTTGCCTGTGTTTA
>JAVKCR010000294.1:0-14523 GCA_040222645.1 Rhodospirillales bacterium | reverse complement strand
GCAAGGGCCGCGGTCACGGCCAGCCCCTTCATGAAGGTCCGTATGATCGTCATGAGTTCTGTCTCCTGTGCTGAAGTGTCCCTGGATTTTTGATTCGATGGCCTGTTGCTCAGGCCGTAATCCGGACGATAGCCCAAACCTCATGTTGGATACAACAATAAACTACCATCACGGATTGCTGCTGATTTTTGCTGCATCTATGGGCATTTCTATGCATAGATGTACATCTCTAATGCTTTCCGGTTGATCATGAGCACATTCCCCGACACCCGACCCCGAGCCATCGCCCTGTTTGTCGGCGAGCCTGCGACAAGTAGGATCAACGGTGCGGACGAACCCTCGGCATTCACGCGCCGCGCGGCGGATGGCCCGCTCGAGCTGACGGAAAGCGGCATTGCCGGGAACCTGCTCGCCACGCCGCGCAGGCTCGGTGCGGCGAACCACGCGGTCTACCTGTTTCACGACGATCACCGCCGGCATTTCGAGAACCTGCTTCAACGCCCGATACCCCGGGGCGCTTTCGGTGAAAACGTCACCTACCGGGGTCCCATGGAAGACACGCTCCGTATCGGCGACCGGCTGCGGATCGGCTCTGCCGAGATCGCCCTCACCCTGCCCCGCATTCCCTGCTACAAGCTCGCACACTTCCTGGGTACCGAGGCGGGCTTCCCCAGCGCCTTTTCCGCCAGCGGCAGAACCGGCATCTACGCGCGGGTCACGACGCCGGGCGAGATCCGGCCCGGCAGTTCGATCTCGGTCGTCCGGTCTGACCCAATGAATGCCACGATCGCCGAACTGAACGAGGTCCTGACCGGCCCGCATCCGTCGCCGGATGCCATTGCCCATGTCCTCGCCTCGCCGGACCTGCTGCCCGGGCTGAAGACGCAGATCGAAGACCGGACCGCCATGCTCGGACTGCGGACCGGCAGCGAGACCGGCACGGCGATCATCGAACGCATCGATCCGGAAACCCCGGATATCGCGGTCGTGACATTCCGCTATCGGCCACCGGACGACGCCTCCCTGCCCAGACCCGGACAGTTCGTCACGATCGGTATCGAGGATGGCGAGGGCCGGCGCCATTTCCGCTGCTACTCCCTGATCGAGGCGCCGTTCGACGGCGGCCCGCACGGCCCCTGGCGCATTGCCGTGAAACGCGAACGCGCCAGCGTCAATGCGTTTTCCGTATCGAACCGCATCCACGACGGACTACGGGCAGGCACCGCCTGCGCGATCTTCCCGCCAGCCGGTGACTTTACCCTGCCGGGCGCGACGAACGACCCGATCCTTTTCATCGCCGGCGGTATCGGCATCACGCCGGTTCTCGCCCAGTTGCGGGCGCTAGCGCACCACGCATGCGGGCAGCCGGCACGGCTCGTCTATGTCGCCCGCCATGCCGGTGAAATGGCCTTCGCCGGCGCGCTCCGCAACGTCCGCAGGGCAATGCCATATCTTCAGGTACGGCTGTTCCTGACAGGCATCTCGGCGCCGGTGACGGTTGGCGCCATACCGGCCACGCCAGGGCGCCCGGACCTCCGCGCGGAGATCGGGTCATTGCCGGAAGGCGCACATATCCATGTCTGCGGCCCGGCGGCGATGGTCAATGAGGTGCGCGATATCCAGACCGGACTGGGCCGCCGCAACGACCTGCTGCGATATGAACTGTTCGCCGCGGCCGAAGAGACCGCCATCGTCGATGCGGCGGAATCGGCAACCGTCCGCCTTCAGCCGGACGGTATCGCCGCAACCTGGCGCCGGGGCGACGGCCCGCTGCTGGAGTGGATAGAAAATCATACGGGTCATCGCCCGCCGGCGGCCTGCCGATCCGGTCTCTGCCGTACCTGCCGCGCGCGCCTGAGACGGGGTTCGGTTGCCTACCCGGCCGGGATCAGTCCCCCCTCGTCCGCCGAGGTGCTGCTCTGCTGTGCCCGGCCGGCCGGCGATATCGAGATCGAACTTAACGTGGAAGAAATTGTGCA
The DNA here is from genome assembly GCA_040222645.1 of Rhodospirillales bacterium. Taxonomy (GTDB): domain Bacteria; phylum Pseudomonadota; class Alphaproteobacteria; order Rhodospirillales; family HT1-32; genus HT1-32. The sequence goes on along the minus strand of JAVKCR010000294.1, from coordinate 12,544 downwards.
GCCGCAAGGCGTCACCTGAGATAAGGAGGCCGGATATGCCGGATACCGATATGTCGCGCTACCCGTTGAGGCTGGAGGGGCCGGACAGGCCGATCGTCCGCTTCGCCAACGTCACCAAGCGCTATGGCGACCTGACGGTGCTCGACGGCCTCGATCTCGACGTCTCCGAAGGCGAGATGATGAGCATCATCGGCCCGTCCGGTTCCGGCAAGACCACGGTGCTCCGGGTCCTGATGACCCTGGAAGGCATCGATGACGGCGTGATCTATGTCGATGGCGAGCCGCTGACCCACATGGAACGGGGTGGCGTCCTGGTTCCGGCGGACAAGAACCATCTTCGCGCCCGCCGGCAGGACATCGGCATGTGTTTCCAGAACTTCAACCTGTTCCCCCACATGACCGCGATCCAGAACTGCATCGAGGGGCCGGTCCAGTCGCTGGGCATGAGCCGGAAGGAAGCCACCGACCGGGCCATGAACCTGCTCGACATGGTGGGCGTCGCCGAAAAGCGCGACCAGTACCCGGCACGGCTTTCCGGCGGCCAGCAGCAGCGCGTCGCCATCGCCCGCGCGCTGGCCATGCGCCCGAAGGTGATGCTGCTGGACGAAGTGACGTCGGCGCTCGACCCGGAAGTGATCGGGGAGGTGACCAATGTCATCCGCAAGCTCGTCCTGGACCTCAACCTGACCACGCTGATGGTGACCCACCAGATGGGGTTCGCCCGCGACATCTCCGACCGCATCTGCTTCTTCTATGCCGGCAAGATCGAGGAGCAGGGAACGCCGGACGACGTGTTCGGCAACCCGCAGAAGGAACGCACGCAGCAGTTCCTCAGCGCCGTCAAGGAAGCCGGATGAGCCGGGAGCTGTGCCTGCGGGATATCTACCGCGCGCGGCATCGCATCGGATCGGGAATCCGGAAGACGCCGATGCAGTTGTCCACCTGCCTGACCGGTGCCAGCGGCAGCGATATCCATCTCAAGCTCGAACATCTCCAGATCACCGGCAGCTTCAAGCTGCGGGGCGCGACGAATGCCGTACGCGCCCTGTCGGACGCCGAACGGAGGCGCGGCATCGTCGGCGTTTCCACCGGCAATCACGGCCGCGGCCTGGCGCATGCCGCCCGCCAGGCCGGCGCGAAATGCGTCATCTGCATGTCCGAACTGGTGCCGGCGAACAAGGTCGAGGCGATCGGAGCGCTGGGCGCCGATATCCGCATCACCGGGCGCTCGCAGGACGATGCCGCGCTTGAGGCCGACCGGCTGGTCGCCGGGGAAGGCATGGTCATGCTGCCGCCCTTCGACCATCCGGACGTGATCGCGGGACAGGGCACGCTGGCGCTCGAGATTCTCGAGGACTTGCCCGACGTGGATACGGTGCTGGTGCCGCTTTCCGGCGGCGGCCTGATCTCCGGCGTGGCGCTGGGACTGAAATCGGCAAGCCCGGACATCCGCGTCATCGGTATCAGCATGGAGCGCGGGGCGGCGATGATCGAAAGCCAGCGGTCGGGCAAGCCGGTGCCGGTTGAGGAAGTGCCGACGCTTGCCGATTCCCTCGGCGGCGGCGTCGGCCTCCACAACCGCCATACCTTCCGGATGGTCCGCGACCTGGTCGACGAAACGATCACTGTGACCGAGGCCGAGATCGCCGCCGCCATCCGCCACGCCTACGCCAACGAGCGACAGGTTGTCGAAGGCGCCGGCGCCGTCGGCATCGCGGCCCTGCTGGCCGGCAAGGTGTCATCGCCCGGTCGTACCGTCGCTCTCGTCAGCGGCGGCAATATCGACATGGACCTGCATCGCCGCATCATCGGCGGCGAGGATGTCGACCTTCCCGCCGAAACATCGAACAACCGGGACAGCGTCCATGCCTGAAATCGCCATCCTGACCGAGAGCGACCTGCGCCGGGCGGTTGGGCTCGACCTCGAGGCTGTCGTCTGCATCGAGGGTGCATTCGCCGCGCTTGCCGCGGGCAAGGTGGTCATGCCGCCGATACTGAGCATGCCTATCGCGGAACATAACGGCGAGGTGGATGTGAAGACGGCCTACATGCCCGGGCTGGACACCTTTGCCATCAAGATGAGCCCGGGATTCTTCGACAATCCGAAGATCGGCCTGCCGAGCCTGAACGGCCTGATGGTCCAGTTCTCGTCGATAACCGGTCTCGTGAAAGCGGTGCTGCTCGACAACGGCTACCTGACCGACATCCGGACCGCCGCCGCCGGCGCGGTTGCCGCGAAATGGCTCGCGCGCACCGACGCGAGGGTGGCCGGCATCGTCGGCACCGGCACCCAGGCCCGCCTGCAGCTGCAGGCTCTCACCCTTGTCCGCCCGATTAGCCGGGCGATCATCTGGGGCCGCGATCCCGCAAAGGCCGAACGGCTGGCGGAAGAATGCCGGACCGCCCTCAGGATCGAGACGGGAACCGCCCGGACGCCGGGCGATCTTGCCGCGGCCAGCGACATCATCGTCACCACCACGCCGTCCACCGAGCCGCTGCTCGATGCATCCGCGCTGCGGCCGGGCCAGCACATAACCGCAATGGGGTCGGATGCAGACTACAAGTGCGAGCTCTCCCCCACGGTGATTGCCCGGGCGGACCTCTATGTCTGCGACAGGCTCAGCCAGTGCCTGCAACAGGGCGAACTCCGCGCGGCGGTCGCGGCAGGGGCCGTCACCGCTGACATCGCCTGCCCGGAAATCGGAAGCATAATCGCCGGCGGCGCACCCGGGCGGACCGACGACAGCGCGATCACGATCTGCGACCTCACCGGGACAGGTGTCCAGGATACGGCCATCGCCGACCTTGCCAGCCGCAACGCCGGCCGGGCCGGTGCGGGCATCACCATCAACAGCAACTGACAACAGGGCAGGAAAATGTCCGCGACGAATCTTCCCTTCAGCCTCCGGGAATATGACGAACGGCTCCGGCGGGCGCGCCGGGCCATGACCGACAGCGGGATCGACCTGCTGATCGTGACCGATCCGTCGAACATGGCCTGGTTGACCGGCTATGACGGCTGGTCATTCTACGTCCACCAGTGCGTGCTTCTCGCGCTCGATGGCGATCCGATCTGGTACGGACGGGCCCAGGACGCCAACGGCGCACTCCGCACCGTCTGGATGGCGGACGACGGCATCCTCTCCTATCCCGACCACTACGTGCAATCGACCGAGCGTCACCCGATGGACCTGCTGGCCCGGATCATCACCGACCGGCAGCTGGGAACGCTCCGGATCGGGGTGGAGATGGACAATTACTATTTCTCCGCCGCGGCCTACGCGTCGCTGACGCTCAACCTGCCGAACGCGCGCTTCATCAACGCCACCGCGCTGGTCAACTGGTGCCGGGCGGTGAAATCCGACCGGGAACTGGACTACATGCGCCAGGCCGGGCGTATCGTCGAGGCGATGCATGCCCGCATCTACCACGTCGTCGAACCCGGCATACGGAAATGCGACCTCGTCGCCGAGATCTACGATGCCGCCATCCGCGGCGCCGACGGTCACGGCGGCGACTACCCGGCGATCGTGCCGCTGCTGCCTTCCGGCCCCGATGCCGCCGCACCGCACCTGACCTGGGACGACAGGCCGATGGAAGCCGGCCAGGGCACCTTCTTCGAAATCGCCGGTTGCTACCGGCGCTATCACACGCCGCTGTCGCGGACGGTCTTTCTCGGCAAGCCCCCGCAATATTACCTGGATGCCGACAAGGCCGTACAGGAGGGCATGGAGGCCGGGCTTGCCGTCGCCCGGGCCGGCAATTGCTGCGAAGACATCGCCATCGCCTTCTTCGATGTGCTTGCCCGCTGGGACATCACCAAGGACAACCGCACCGGATATTCCATCGGCCTCAGCTATCCGCCCGACTGGGGCGAGCGCACCATGAGCCTGCGCCGGGGCGACCGGACCGAACTGCAGCCCGGCATGACGCTGCATTTCATGACCGGGCTGTGGATGGACGAATGGGGCATGGAAACCACCGAGAGCATCGTCATAACCGATGGCGCGCCGGAATTGCTGGCCAATGTGCCGCGGCAATTGTTCGTGAAGGACTGAGGGAGGGGCGATGATGAACGACAACCCGATCCGCCCGACCGTCGATTTCGACCGGGACGGCATCCAGCACGGTCACCTCAAGCTGCCCTATTCCCACGACGCCTCCGCCTGGGGGTCGATCATGATTCCGGTAACCGTGATCCGCAACGGCGACGGCCCGACCGCCCTGCTGACCGGCGGCAATCACGGCGACGAATATGAAGGGCCGATCGCGCTCTACGACATGGCAAGAACGCTGGACCCGGATCAGATCAGCGGCCGGGTCATCATCGTTCCGGCGATGAACTACCCGGCCATGAAGGCGGCCCGGCGCACCTCGCCGCTCGACGGGGGAAACCTCAACCGCCTGTTCCCGGGCACCCCCTGCGGCACGCCGACGCAGAAGATCGCGGACTATTTCCAGCGCTCGCTGCTGCCGATGGCGGATTATGTCGCGGACATTCATTCCGGCGGCAAGACCCTCCTGTTCGTGCCCTTCTGCGCCGCCCACCGTCTTGAAGACCCGGCGCAGCAGGAACGTTGCGTCGCGGCCATGCGGGCGTTCAACGCCCCCTACTCGCTGCTGCAGCTGGAGGTCGACAAGGCCGGTATGTACGACACGGCGGCGGAGGACATGGGCAAGACCTTCATATCCACCGAACTCGGCGGCGGCGGCACGGCGAGCGCCGGCACCGTCTCGATCGCGAAGCGGGGCCTGCGAAACTTTCTCCGGCATGCCGGCATTCTCGAAGGCGAACCGGAAGGCGGCGACAGCCGGAACCTGGAAATGCCCGATGACCGCTGTTTTCTCACTTCCGAGACCAGCGGATTGCTGGAATTCTGCACCGAACTCGGCGAGGCTGTACGCGAGGGTGATGTCGTGGCACGCGTACATGATATCGAGCGTACCGGGCGGATGCCGGTCGATTACCGCAGCAGCATCGACGGCGTGGTCATCGGCCGGCACTTTCCGTCATTGATCGGTACCGGCGATATCGTCGGCGTGGTTGCCGTGGAAGCCTGACAGCGCCGCGACCGGGACATGCAGAATGATCAAGCTGGACGACAGGGACCTGAAGATGCTTTCCATCCTGCAACGGGACGGGCGCATCACGAACAACGCGCTTGCCGAGCGCATCAACCTGTCCCCGGCCGCCTGCTGGGAACGCCTGCGGCGGCTCGAGAAATCCGGAATCATCGAAGGCTACCATGCCCGCCTGGCACCGGCGGTCACCGGAAAGCATGTGGAGATCATCATGCAGGCGGAGCTGGAGAACCACCGCGCCGCCGATTTTCGCCGCTTCGAGGCGGCCATCGCCGACATCGAAGAGATCGCGGATTGCTGGGCGGTCGGCGGCGGCATCGACTATTTCCTCCGTTTCGCATGCCGCGACATCGATTCCTACCAGCGCCTTGTCGACCGCCTGCTGGATGCCGACATCGGGCTCGCGCGCTATTGCACCGCGATCGTGACGCAGACCATCAAGTCCGGGGCATAGCCGCCGGTGGCCCCGGACATGGCCAGCCGCGGCTGATCTCCGTCACCGGAAGATCGTACGGCTGCGCCCGGCATTACCGAAGATCTGTCGCGACCGCCGGCTACTTCCGGAACTCCATCATCGCGTCCTGCAGTACCGTCGGCACAGGCAAGCAGGAGGACAGCGATGCAGGCGACAGCGGAAAATACCCGGACCACGGTGGCGAGCCAGATAAAGGACCCGAAACTGGCCCGCGAATTCAGCTATGTCGACGGTGCCTGGGTGGCCGCTGCGGACGGCGCGACCTTCAGCGTCACCGACCCGGCGACCGGGCAGGTCATCGGCCATGTCGCCGAACTCGGCCGGGCGGATGCACGTGGCGCCCTCGACGCTGCCGCCCGTGCCTTTCCGGCCTGGTCCGGTGCGCTGCCGCAGGAACGGTCGGAGATCCTGCGGCGCTGGTACGACCTGATCGTCGCCAACCGCGAGGATCTCGCGATGGCCATGACCCTGGAACAGGGCAAGCCGATCTCCGAATCCCGCGGCGAGATCGATTATGCCGCCTCCTTCGTCGAGTTCTATGCCGAGGAATCGAAACGCCCGAACATCGAAGGGGTGACCTCGCACCTGCGGGATGCCGAGGTGGAGGTCTGGCTGCAGCCCGCCGGTGTCGCAGCCCTCGTCACCCCCTGGAACTTTCCCTGTGCGATGATCACCCGCAAGGCCGCGGCAGCACTCGCGGCCGGCTGCACCGTGCTGGTCCACCCGTCACGGGAAACTCCGTTCTCCGCCATCGCCCTGGCGGAGCTCGCGGAGCGCGCGGGCATGCCCGCGGGATGCTTCAACGTGGTCACCGGCCAGCCCGCCACCATCGTTCCGGCCTGGACGGAAGATCGCCGGGTGCGCGTGCTCTCCTTTACCGGGTCGACGGAAATCGGCCGGCTGCTCTACCGGCAATGCGCCGATACGGTGAAGCAGCTCGTTCTCGAGCTCGGCGGCCACGCCCCCTTCCTGCTGTTCGCCGATGCCGACATGGAAACCGCGATCGACGAGGCGGTGAAGGCGAAATTCGCCACCTCCGGACAGGATTGCCTCGGCGCCAACCGCTTCCTGGTGGAACGCCCGGTCTATGACGAATTCTGCCGGAAATTTACGGAACGGGCCGCCGCCCTCACCCTCGGCGCGGGGATGACGGACCCGGATATCGGCCCGCTGATGAACGCGGCCGCGATCGCCAAGCAGGAGGAGCAGGTCGCCGATGCCGTCGCCCGCGGCGCCCGGCTGCTGACCGGCGGCCGGCGCAGTTCCCTCGGCCCGCTGTTCTATGAGCCGACCCTGCTGGCGGACGTGCCGGAAGACGCCCTGATCATGCGCGAGGAGACCTTCGGACCGGTTGCCGCGATCGCCCCGTTCGACAGCGAGGCCGAGGCGCTCTACCGCGCCAACGACACCGAGTACGGGCTGATCGCCTATCTCCACACCCAGGATCCCCGGCGCATCTACCGCGCCAGCCGGGCGCTCGATTTCGGCATGGTCGCGGTCAACCGCACCAAGGTGACCGGCGCCCCGATCCCCTTCGGGGGCATGAAGCAATCCGGCCTCAACCGCGAAGGCGCCCGCCTCGGCATGGAAGCCTTCATGGAGGTCAAGTATGTCTGCCGCGACTGGCAATGAACGCCGTGATCCGCCGCCGTCAGGGCACGAAAAAGGCCTCAGCGCTGGTTGCGCCAAGGCCTTGATATGATTGGTTGCGGGGGCAGGATTTGGTCAGGGGGCTACGATCAAGGTTTCAATATGATTCCAGATCAGAAATTTGTAAGAGCTGAACCGTCCCGGCTTTCCAGGAGGCTGTTTCATTTGGGTCATGCGACCCTATCGAGGGTCTCTCGGTCGGCAGCCTGTTCGGCGTCGTCGCCGCAACCGCAGCCGAGGGTGAATCCATTGAGATCGCCACCATGGACGTGTTCGACCTGCCCAAGGATGTCGCCACGGTCATCGAACCGGGCGAACGCGTCGCCTGGGACGACACCGCCAAGGAGATCGCCACGCCCGGCGTCGGCCTCTATCCCGTCGGCATCGCTGTCTCGGCGGCAGGCAACGGGACCACGACCGTCCGAGTGCAGTTGTATGGGATCTCAACTGCGGCAGCAGCGTATGATCAGTAGACCGTGTTCTCCTCCGTCCACCCATCCCCATCGAACGAGGAAAATATCGCTGCATCGAGGATGCAGGGGAACACGTCAGCCGCTTTGCAAAGTGCCAAAATGCCGTCCAGGACAAACTCGTAGTAGTCCGCATCCGCCAATGTTGATGCGCTGAGCCGCATGGGGAACCCGAAAGCCGCCAGCCACTTGGCGATACGGCTGTCGATGGGAATCTCATAACGGGTGAGGCCCAATGCCTGCAGGAAATTCCGAGCCTGCTTCGGCCCGAACCCGACCAGGAGCCCTTGAACATAACGCGCGATAGCCCGCTCGGTCTCTGGTCCTTGTAGGCTGGTCAACTGATTGACCTTCGCCAGAGCTGTATTCCAACCCCCTCCTTGAAGGAGCTGGTAGTTGCGGCTCAAGTCTTCGGCGATACGGTCCGTAAACCGTATCCCACCATGAGCTTTCAGTGCTTTGGCGATGAAGGTTTGAACATGGTCTTGTTCAATGACCGCGGCAAAGGCGAGGGGAAACGGATCCTTTCTCAGAAACCTCGCGACATGGCTTTCAGGTCCCGACCGCTGCACAGAGGTCAACCGCATCCCCACCATTTGACGCCAGAACTCAGCCTTATCGACCAGCGGCTTCGACTCTGATAGGTTCCTTGAAGCGCGTGCACGAACAAAGGGATTGGCCTCCTGCTGCTTCACGAAGCCTTGGATCTTATCGATATCCGTTTGTTCGACCTGCCAGGTGAACTGCATCGGGTTGCGCCGCCATTATTATTTTCTCTAGAAAATTATTCTGACGTGACCTGCCGTTGCCCGCCACGGATTTGTTGACACAGCGTTGACATGACTTTTTGGCGGGATTGTTGCAGAATCAAAAAGTCCGTAACTTATTGAGATTACGGGAGAATTTGGTTACGGGGGCAGGATTTGGGCAGAACCCTACGATCAGTGTTCGAGTTTAGGTGATTGGATTTTCGTCTCCGAACCCACTCGAACCCGTCCGTGAATTCCAGCCATGAACTTATGCTCCAGACCTGGTTCCTAGCTTGGTAGCTACTGCGTAATAGCCCCGCTTGATGCCCCGGCGGGTTGGGCAGGTCCGGGAAGGTATGCGGATATCTCGACCCTCCGGTTTTCCGCGGCGCTTCCGTCGAAGGGGTTTTTCAGGCGGGTCTCGCCCTCGCCGCGGGTGCGCAGCCGATCAGGAGACACTCCCTGCCGGTCCGCAAGATAGGTCGCTACCGCCCGTGCGCGATCTTCTGAAAGACGCTGATTAGCCTCCTCGGCGCCTGTGGCGTCCGTATGACCGATTATGACGAATACCAGTCCATCCAGACGTGGGTCTGCAAGGGCACTTCCCAGCGCATCGAGCTGGACACGTCCTTCATCGGTCAGATCGGCCGAACCGAGCGCGAATTCCACTGTCAGGTCCACACTGCGGCTTTCCGACACTCCTTCGCCACCGGTTATAGGAACCAGGCCCGAGACGATAGATTCCGGCGCTGTCAGCGGTTGCTGGGCCAGCAACGGAGACGGCCAGGCAGCAACGCACAAGAGCATCAGGGCCGGAACGAAGGCACGGGATTTCATGTTCATATCTCTATCCATCAATTGAAACCATACCGCCGGGCCAAGGCGCCGGTCGAGTCTTTCGCTGAATCGCTGACGCGGAAATCAGGCAGGGTTGCAACGATCCGCCTCAGGGCATCATCCAGGAGGGACGGATGCAGATCGCTGTCATTGGCCATCAGACCGGCCTCTGCCGCGTTCCAGAGAGCCGAGAGCGGTGATAGCGGCAGCCCGCCGTCGGAGCGACGGGCCATGTGCCGGCCCTGCCACAAGATTCTGTCCGTTCCCGCACGACGCAGCACCAGTTCCACGCCGACCACTGCTCCTGTCCAGACAACGGCATAGACGGAATCGGTCTCCAGCATTCGGGCATCGACCACGTGGGCACAGGCCGTTTCACGCGCAACGGCGGCTTCATCCAGCTGATCGGAAAGATCGAACCCATGCCGGCGTTCCAGTTGGCGGCGTTCCATCGGACCGATGACGCGATCGACTCTGCCGGACAGGTGCCTGGCCACGGTCTCGCCGAAACCGGCTTCGGCGAGATCACCGGACGTCGGCAGGACCAGCATGCAATCGACAACCTCAGTGTAGAGTGTTCGCTCGACATGGGTCTCTACCGCACGCCCTTGCAGGCTTTCGGCGATCGAGCAGCCACCGAGGCCTGGAATGGCCGGCAACAGCAGAAGGACGACCGCCGTTCTCGCAATCATCACTATCTCGCGAACTGGTGACAGGCACCGTTGCCGGACAGACGGATGGAACCCGGCCGCGATGCACCGTCAACACGCAGATCCGTCACCAGCAAGTTCTGTCCGTCAAGGTGATATCGTGCTTCGATCCGGGCAGCGGCTTCGTAACCGTCTCCCGCGAGCTGCGTCAGGCCGCCGAGCAAGATCGCGTCCTGGGAGCGCGGAAAAAGACGAACGGGCGTCAAACCCGGGTGACCTGCAAATTGCCGGCGCAGGCGGCGAATGGTCTCAACCTCTCCGGCCGGCAGGGCGCCGTGGGCCTGGCGCACAAAGCCGCTGGTCCGGTCCAGATCGGGAGGGGTTCCGGACCGCGCTGATTGGGTGTCGAACATCAGGCCCTCGGCATTCATCAGGGCCGTCTCCATGCCGATGCACCGGATCAGGAAGTCATACAGCCGGGTTCTGGATAGTCGGTCTTCCGGCCAGGCAATCTCGATTTCGGGACCCTTGCCATGTTCGAGCAGTAGCAGCGCTACCCGACCGGAGGCGGCATTCACCGCCGCCTCGACCAGTTCTTTGCCGGGCGTCGCGTCTGGAGCAGACCGCACTGGTCGGGATGGCGGTTGGGCAACGGGCTTCAGTATTCGGACCGTATGCTCGACCGACGGTTCTTCGACTGCCGGCATCGAAACAGGCTCGGCAGCAGGCAGGGGCGGCGGCGGCGGCAGATCGACCTGTCGCAATTCCGCCACTTCGGATTCAGCATCGAGAGGCAACACGGGTTCTGCCGGCTCCGTTGGCCCTACGGGCTCCCGGGTCAGCATGCCGAAGACCATGGCGCCCAGCAGCAAGGGCAGCAGCATCAATGTGGGGGTCTGCGGACGCCGCGTCATCGCTCAGTTTCCCAGTCGATCGATGAACCGCCCCTCCATGTCCTGGATCAGGCGGTCCAGTTCACGGCGGCGATCGGCGCGGGTCATGAAAGCCGGAGCTTCCGGCGGTGTCGGGACATCGGTGCCGATTACTGCCTGCGAGGGCGATTCTTGACCCGGCGGCACTGCCGCTTCGCGCAGCTCGGGGACTAGCCTTGACGGAAGGGAAGCAGCGGTTTCCACCGGTGCCGGGGCGGCAGCCACGGCGGGAGGCGTCGGCGCCGGTGCCGGGGCAACAGCCGCTGCGGGAGGCACAGGCGCCGGGTCAGCAGTCGCTGCGGCAGGACGTTCCCGCCCGGCATCGGCAACCGGGCGCCGCTCGGAAACCGGTACCGGCATCGCCGGGACTTCAGCTGCCTGGCCGGGCAGCAGCCCGGCAAGCCAGTCACGTGGATCGGTGCCGCTGCCGGTCGCCAGATAAGCGAGGGCACAGAACACGACCAGATTGAACAGGATGTAGCGCATGGAAAAAGCCTCCGTCAGCGGCTGTTGGACCGGGCATCGGCCAGCCGAGCCTGGCTGACCAGCAACAAGGTGCGCAGCACTGCCGAAAGAGGCAGGCCAACCACCGTGGTCAGAAACGCCATGCTGAACCGTGCCGTCAGATCCCGGATCACCACCTGCACCGTCTCCGGGCTCAGACTCTGTTCGGCCAGCAGGCCGATTCCGAGGCTGATACCGAGCAGCGTGTAGGTGAGAGCCAGGGTGGTGATGCCGTTGGCTGCCTGCAATCCGGCTTCCAGCCAGACCTGGCGGCCATCCGACCCGTTCATCCGGACCCAGCAATAGAGGGCGGTCATGACGAGGCCGGCAAGCAGCAGGATGAAGGTCACGCCGAAGATCTCGGTCATCCGGAGCGCAAGTTCCCCGGCACTGAGACGGGTAGCCGCCACGGCGATCGCTGCGACCACCACTCCGCCGCCGAGCAGGAGGCTCATCGCCTTCGACCCGGCATGGAGATTGCGCAGGAGCCCGGCCATGTCAGTGCCGGCGCCCGACGCGGGCATTCATCAGGCTGTCGGTCGACAGCCCGATCGTGTCCAGCCAGTGGTCGGTCAGGCTCCGACCCTTCTCCACGGAAGCGTGGACCAGGAACGTCAGGTCATAATTGGCAAAGGCCCGGCGAACCACCGGTGTGTTCTGGCGTTCCAGGGATTTGTCGCGAATGACCATGCGCTCCAGGTCGACGAGCCGGTGCCGGGACTGGGCGATCTTCTTCAGCCGTTCATCGGCCGCGAGGTCGCTGGCGAATACGGTGTCGATCAGGATCGCCCGTTCACGTTCGAGGTTCTCCAGGCTGCCGGCCTGGGCGCTGTCGTACGCGGACATGGCAAGGGCCGCGCCGAGGACGAGTGTCTTGAGAGTCGGGACGTATTTCATCGGAATTGTCTCCTTGCAGGAAAGCGTCAGTTGCTGACGAACAGGTCGACGGCGGCGGCGAGACCCGGGCCGGCGTTGATACCGGATGGCCCCTCCGCCCCGGTTGCCTCGGACATCCCTTCCGCCAGCGCCATGGCGTCCAGCGCCACCAGCTTGGCCATGAAGCCGAGGATCTGCTCCTCCTGGGCCACCAGCGCGCTCTCGGCTTCCAGGTCGCCGATCAGCTGCCGCAGGTAGTCCTCGCGGGTGATCTCCTCGCCGTCAGCGGCCGGCTGTGCGTTCATCGGATGGGCAGAGT
>JAVKCR010000293.1:0-1079 GCA_040222645.1 Rhodospirillales bacterium | reverse complement strand
CCAAGGGCGCGCACAACCCCACGCTCGCCAACCGCTAATCCATCAAGCATACGACCGTGACCGAGACGGAGAATGGTCCCTACATGCTCCATTGCACACGCAACCTGACCGAACAGAAGAACCCGTCCGGCCGCGCCCTCGACCCGGTCGCGCATTTCCACCTGACCAACGGCGCGCGGATGGAGCGGATCAACTGGCTGGGTGACGTTTCCGCAAAGGGAATCGACCAGGCCGCCGGGATGATGATCAACTATCTCTACAAGCTCGGCGATATCGACGCCAACCACGAGGCCTATACCGGCGAAGGCAAGGTCGCGCAGGCATCGCGGCTCGGCAAGGGCTGAGCCCGGAAGAGCTACCCGGCGAAAGCCTTCTCGACGACGAAGCTGCCCGGTGCGGCGTTCGATCCCTCGCTGAAACCCGCCGTTTCGACGATGCGGCGGGTGTCGGCGATCATCTGCATCGAGCCGCAGATCATGATGCGGTCGCCCGCCGGATCGAGAACAGCTCGTCCGTCCAGTGATGCACGGCGATGACTTCCTGTTCGGTCAGGGAAACGGGGATTGCGGCGGTTCTGGCGGTCATCTGGCGGTTCCTCAGGATCATGGCTGCAGGGATGGAAAACTTGCTATTGCAAATCATTCGCAATTGTAATCATGTTGTCGACCACGCGCGGCACCCGGCCGCATGACCTGACAGGACACGAGGAAAACGGGACGACATGAGAACCCTTCACCCGATGCCGGAGAAGATCCTGGGCCAGTACCGCACGATCATGCTGGCGGGAAACTCGGAATTTGCCGGCGCCCGCTCCGCCATTGCGCATGCCCATTTCGGCATCGCCCATGTGCTGGCCAAACGGCTGATGATGTATGCCGCCGCCGGCCTGTTCGACCTTGAAGGGGCGGCGGAAGCCGCGTCGGAATCGGGGCTGAACCTGTCGCGGGCATGTCTGCGGCGGGGGGCGGCCGGGGAGGCGCTCGCCACCCATCTCGCGACCTGCGATTACCTGCTGCGCTGGCTGCAGACCGGCGGCGGCGAACCGGAGCTGGAAGCGGCGGTGCGCCCGGTGCTCGAGC
>JAVKCR010000292.1:0-17471 GCA_040222645.1 Rhodospirillales bacterium | reverse complement strand
GGCCCGAAGGAACCGCAACGCGGCTACCGCCTGATCGCGCTGGCCGCCGAGAACGGCCACGCGGACTCGCTGAAGCTGGTCGCGGAGCTGCCGGCGGGGCAGTGAGGGGGGAGAGGCCGGAGCCGGAATTCGGTTCTGGCGAGTTACAAATGCCGCCCCGGGTCTTGGGCTGTTCCCAGTATCCCTTGATATCCCGGAACGCGTCCCCGGAAAGCCTGAAGCAGCCGACGACAGATTCTAATCCAATCCGGCTTCGCGGCGTGCTTCGGCCACGGCCATCGAGAAATCCTTGCCGCTGACGCCGCTGGCTTCGGCCCTGTCGATCAAGGCGCGCAGTTCGGCTGACGCCTGTTTCTGGCGCTCCTTATCCCGACGCACAAGGTCGCGAAAAAACTCGCTGACATTGCCATACTGCCCTTCCGCGATACGGGACTTCACATAGGTGGTCATCGCCTCCGGTACGGTAATGGTGATCTTGTCCATCTGAAAATCTCCGGACGCCTTATTCATTCATATTAGATAAGACAATGTCGCTTCACAGACTGATGGTTTCCGACTGTCTCAATGCCTTGCCCTCACGCTCCACCCGCCAGATAAACTGCCTCGCGACTTGGTGCACAGTCACCGCCTTTCAGACAACACTTCCCTCACCATCTCCGGCGCCGCTGCGATCACCGCCAGGAAACTCCGGGCGGCCTGATCGGGCTCTGAGCGGTGCTGTTCCCAGTCGCGCAGCGTGCCGATGGGGATGTGGAAGGCTTCCTGGGTCAGGTTCTGGGCGTGGCGGATGCGCCGGGCGTCCGATACGGGTTTGAACTCTTCGAGGTCGGCCGGCGTGAGTATCGGATTGTCGGGGTCTTCGCCGGCGGCATGCGCGATGTCGTCGTCCGTCAGGGCGTCCAGACGTGCCTTCTCCGCTGCCGACAGGCGCGGCGGCGTGTCAAATCAAGCCGCTATTCTTGCAACAATCTTGCCACTCATGGCTGGTCGCCTTTCTTGACGAAAGGATGCGGGTCACGTCTTCGCCGCCGATGGATTCCCGCACGCGGGTGATCGCGACGCAGATCCCGCGCTCGATCCGCCCGATGACCTGCCAGCGGTCCTCGCCGCCCCGGCGCCGATGACGTTCCAACCGGCAGGGATCGTCGAATAGACGCACGGCATCCCCGCCCCGGCCGTGCCTCAATGCAATCTCATCGCTATTTCGGCGGCGACAGCAAGGACATCGTCCGGTGCCGTCACCCGCCTGCGCCGATACCTACCAGGCCTTTACCGCCAGAACGTCGCAGGGTGGCATGCTGAGCATTTCTTCCGCGATGCTGCCGAGGAAGGCATGGGCGACGCCGGTCCGCCCGTGCCTTCCTCGGCAGCAGATCGGGTTTGAGGCGGCTGATCTGTTGATTGAGGACACCGCGGGCCGTGCCTTCCTGCATGATGCGATCGAGCCTGGCCGCCGGCACCTCCAGACCGCCGAGGATAGAAGCCATTTCCTGGTCCATCATCTGGGTGAACTGCAATTCATGCCGCTTGCTCACCTCGCTTCTGATGTCGTCACCATGAAGAAAACCCTTGAACGGCACGTCATAGGCATGGACGAGGCTAAAATGGCCGCCCTTTGCGAACTTGACCGCGAACTCCACCGCTCGCCGCGAGTAGACTGAGAAATCGACGCCGACCATGATCTGCCGATAGGGACCGCTGACACGGTCCTTGACCAGCAGGGTGGGAACGTTTGCGGCGCGAATGATCCGTTCGACGGTGGTGCCGCGGAACATGTCCTTGAAGGCGTCTTCACGGTGCATGCCGAGAACAATCATCTCGGCGCCGGTTTTCTCGGACATTTCGACAATCGCCGCATGAGCCCGACCGAAGATCACCTCTATCGAGACCGGCGGGCCGTTGTCGGCCGAGAGTTCTCTTACATGTTTATGGATCGCACTGGTGGCAGCGTCCTTCTGCATATCGGCCAGGGACGCGGGCAAGTGATCGTCGACGACATGCACCACGGTCAGGCTGGCGCCATGCTCTCGCGCCAGCGACACGGCGCGCTCCAGCGCCCTGTCGGACCGCGCCGAGAGATCCGTCGCCATCATGAGCTTCTTCATCGACTGATTCCTTCCGAGACCGTTCCGTGAGCGTTCCGAGACCGATTCGGAAGAGCCAGCCGCCGTTCCTTCGTGCCGTCATATCCGTCCAGGTTCCGTGTTCCAGATGTTTCAAGAACGGTATGCCGTCAAGACCCGGCGGGCAGCTGGAAGGACATCAAGTCGCGATTCCTGTCTGCAGCATCGATTTGCCGCACTCTCAAGGACCGGGGCCCGATACGGGTCCGGGCTCACAGCGTCAACGAAGCCGCCAAAGGCTATCGGGATGAGATCACGGCATCGGACCAGCACTGGATGGCGGACTTCCCTGCTTGAATGCAATCGATTGAGGCCGCTTTAGCCTGCCGACAATCCTGGGGGACAATTTGCCGCAAAGTTCTCTTTTTACTGAGTTTCGCCATGCGAAATGACGGTGTGGCGGACAGGCCGATCCTGATCCAAGGGCATCCGGCCGAGACTGCGCGATCTGAAGTGGCCCCACATTATCGAACAGTCTGCGACCACATTCAGATCTGATCCGATCGCTGACTATGCCGCCAGTTTCATCGCAGGGTCAGCAACATCAGGAGAAATTGCGAGATATATTCCGGTGCATCAGCGGGGAAACTCGCGCAAGGCTTCCGTCGCCGATCCTAAAGTCACTTGCGGAAGCCACTCGCGCAGGAGCGGCACCTGTCAGGCGAGCACACCCCCGCACACATCACAACTCCTGATTAATACTATTATTGTTTGTAATATTTATTATTGGCCCTTTGCCCGGACAAATCTAAGAATGTGCACGTCCATCACTTCCACAAAGTCAGACAGAACCGATTTTGCCCGGGACCAGAGATTCATGCACGATACAGGTTTGGGGTGTTCCGGATACCCCGGAGACATTTCGCGGCGGGTAACCAGCCGTGCCGAGGCCGACGAGGCAATTGCACATCTGCTGCGCAAGACGCAACAGCGCCTGAGAGAAGCGCAACGGATCGCCAACCTGGGCAGCTGGGAATGGGACATAACGACTGGCGAGTTGTGGTGGTCTGACCAGATATTCACGATATTCGGCATGGATTCCGCCAATGCGGACATCAACTACAACCTGTTCCTGACCTTCGTACATCCGGACGATATCGACAGCCTTGAGGCGGCGATCAGGGATGCGCGCGAAGGCGTGCGTCCATATGACATCGAACACCGTATCGTTCGGCCGGATGGGGAAGTTCGGTTTCTCCATGAGCGGGCCGAAACCTTTCGCGACGAGGCCGGCAACGCCACGCACATGTCCGGAACTGTCCTAGATATCACCGAAAGACAAATGGCCCGGGAAGCGTTGCTGGCGTCGGAATCCCGTTTCGCCCGGATCATTGACATTGCGCCGGAAGCCATCATCACAATCGACAATGGCAGTCGCATTCAGGTCTTCAACAAGTCCGCTGAGCGGACATTTGGCTATCGCGCCGGCGAGGTCGTCGGGCGGCACATAGAGATGTTGATCCCGGAGCGCCTCCGGAAGGAGCACGCCAGGCATGTCGAAGCATTCAAGGCGTCCGAAGACAGCTACCACATAATGGACAGGCGGGGCGACATCACAGGCCTGCGCAAGGATGGCGTGGAGTTCGCCGCCGCAGCCTCGGTCGCCAAACATCTTTCCAGTGATGAGCCGCTGTTCATCGTCATGCTGCACGATGTGACGGATACACGGCATGCCGAGGCGCGCATGAGGGAACAGGAGGAGAAGGCTCTGGCACTTGGCAAGAAGCTGAACATGCTGGAGCGGACGAGCGCCCTTGGCATGATGGTCGCCGCCATCGCTCATGAACTGTATCAGCCAATCACGGCATTGACCCTCTATACGCGACGTTTGCTCAAGGGCGCCAATGCCTGGCGCGACGCACCGGAAGGCATCGTTTCGTCTCTTGCCGAGATCGACAGGTTGTCCGTGGTCATCAACAAGGTCGTCCAGAGCGTGCGAAACACGGTGCAACAATCGGAGAACCCTTCACAGATCATACGATGTGCGGACGCGATCAGAGGTGTCTTGTCCCTGCATGAGAAGGAACTGGCATCCGCGGGTATTGACGCGACCGTCACGGAAACCACATCCGGATTATGTGTAATGACCGACCCGCTGGAGTTCGACCTGATCATCCTCAATCTGCTGCGCAACGCGATCGATGCCCTGACTCGTACGGATACGATGGAGAGAGCCGGCAAGGAACCTCAAATCGACATCCGCATCGATGTGGAGGCGCAATGGAATGTCCGCATTTCAATCGCTGACAACGGGCCGGGTATACCGCCGTCAATACAGGAACAGTTGTTCGAGGCATTCTCGTCCACGAAAGAAGCGGGCTGGGGAATGGGGCTGGCCATTTGCCGGCAGTTTGCCGAAGACATGGGGGGGAATCTGATGGCGATGCAAAACAGGTCGAAGGGCACGACCATGGTTCTTGACCTGCCGCGTTTCGAAGGCTCGGATCCGGATGCGTGAACGGCCGATTGTCTACGTCGTCGACGACGATGCGAACCTGCGGCGGGCCGTGATCTGGCTGCTTGAGTCGGTCGGTCACAAGGTCAAGGGGTTTGAATCTGCAGAAGACGTGCTTCCGGAAATTGATGACGATGCCTTCGGGTGTCTGTTGACCGACATGCGCATGCCTCGCCGGAGTGGCCTAAGTCTTCTGGAAGCGGTGAAGACCAGGCAAGAATCGTTTCCGGTAATTCTCATGACCGCCTATGGGACCGTCAAATCCGGCGTTCGGGCGATGAAGCTTGGCGCTCTCGACTATATCGAGAAGCCGTTTGACGAGCAGCAACTGCTCGACCTGATCGACAATGCTATCGATGTTTCCAGGAAGAACCGGGTGGAGCAGGCCCTCAAGCGCAGGCTCGTGACCGGAACCACCAATCTTTCCCGGCGTGAGCGTGAGGTGTTGCAGGGCGTTATCCTGGGCAAGAAGAACGATCAAATAGCCGCCAGCCTGGATATCAGCGCCAAGACCGTGGAAACATATCGTTCCCGAATTCTTGTAAAAATGGGTTTCGACAGCATCGACAATTTATGCCTGCATTTAAAAAAATACAGCATATCTTTGGACGACTGACGTCTCGGCAGCAGAGTTTCCTGCTTGTAGGGTTTTCCCTACAAATAAAGAGGCTTCACTGACATTCAGTCTCCCGAACTGCTGTCATTGTACGTTCCGCGTTCGCCCCGCGGCTGAACAAGAATGCAAACAATTGGCCGCGTGTTGGATGGAGCCTCGGCATTGAGGTTGCTGGTCTGGGAATCGTCACAAGGTAAAATGAATTGGAAATGCTCAAGAGCTTTGTGACGTTCGGTGGGCCGACGTCCAATGACCTGGATATAGTCCCGGCAGCCATCATGTGCTGCGATCTCCCGGACTTCACGATCAGCTACATCAATCCTTCATCCATGGAGATGCTGTGGAACATCGCCGAGGTTCTGCCTGTGGCGCCGGACAAGCTTCTCGGCAAGAGCATCGACATCTTTCACAAGAACCCTGAACACCAGAGACAGCTTCTGTCGAATCCCGCGAACCTGCCGCACAGCGCACGGATCGAGGTTGGTGCCGAAATTCTTGACCTCAAGGTTGTCGCACGCGTCAACGGGCGCAATCAATATATCGGGCCGCTACTGCTGTGGCAGGTGGTTACCGAGAAGGTCGCCGCCGAACGTGAAGCTGCAAAGCTCAAGCAGGTCATCGATCAAATGCCAATCAACACCATGTTCATGGATGTTGACACGTTTTCAATCAGTTACATGAACGCCAAGAGCCTGGAAACCTTGCGCCAGATCGAAGACCTTCTGCCCTGCAAGGCTGAAGAGGTGGTTGGACAATCAATCGACATCTTTCACAGACATCCGGAACACCAGCGCAAGTTGCTCGCCAACCCTTCGAACCTGCCCCATCGGGCCAAGTTCACCCTGGGCCCGGAAAGCCTGGACCTGCAGGTGAATGCCGTGTCGGATCGTGGCGGCCGCTATATCGGCGCCATGGTCACCTGGAACATAGTGACATCGCAAGTCGCACTGACCACTGAAATCAACAAGGTGGTCAGCGAAGTTTCCGCGGCATCGGCGCAATTGGAGGGGGCTGCCGAAACCCTGGTGGGGAACGTCGAGGTCACCGACAACCAGATCGGTGCGGTTGCCTCTGCCACCGAACAGCTGACGGCGTCGATCAACGAGATTTCGGCCCAGGTTTCGCGCTCCGCCATGAGCGCGAGAGAAGCGTCGGAGGAGGCCGATGAATCGAACAGGATGATCTCCAGCCTAGCGGCAAGCGCCAACAATATCGGCAAGGTGGTGGAGCTGATCAACGAGATAGCGGGACAGACCAATCTCCTGGCGCTCAACGCCACGATTGAGGCCGCCCGGGCAGGAGAGGCCGGCAAGGGTTTCGCCGTCGTCGCCTCCGAGGTGAAGAGCCTGGCCAATCAGACGGCGAAGGCAACCGAGGAAATTTCGGCCCAGGTGCTCGAGATCCAGCAATCGACGAAGGATTCCGTGAATTCAATAGGCCGGATCGTCATGCGGGTCGGCGAGCTGAACGAGATCGCGGTTGGAATTTCCGCTGCAGTGGAAGAACAGGCCGCTGCGACAAAGGAAGTGTCTTCCAATACCGCTGGTGTCAGCGATACCTCGGCGAATGCCGGTTCTCTCGCCAAGGACATCCTGAAGGCTGTCGGCAACCTGAAGATTCAATCTCAGCATCTTCAATCGGAGGTCGACGGATTCATCAGTCAGATGGACGGCTAGCACAATCGGTCCCCGCCAGTGACTGTCGGCACCAACCACTTGGCTCCATTGAACCGTAGAAGATGAACAATCGAGAAATTCAGGTGACATCTAAGAAACTTCCCGGACTCACCTCACGGACTATCGCGCATGGTCCATGTGGAATTCCGACAGGCTCCATGGCACGCAAAGCCGGACTGGCCGGTGGCCGAGCCAGGCATATCCGGTCAAGCAACGGGGGTTTGGCGGCAAAGGCGACGCCATGCAGAGTGACATGTCTGCCCACATGACGATTCTCTCACGTCTCGTCGATGCGGCGTCCGATGCGATCATCGTCGTGGATGATTGCAACACGATCATCTATGCCAATCAGGGTGTGGTTCGCGTCTTCGGATGGCCTGCCGCTGACCTCGTGATCGGGCAAAAGCTGGATTGTCTACTTCCCCGCGACGCCGTCGCGCATCACCATTCCTTTATGAAGGCCTTCTCCGGGGCAGGGGGGGTCGAGGCCAGGCAGATGGGCCGGCAGGCGGAAATCCGCGGGATGCGGCAGAACGGCGAGGAGTTCCCGGCGGATATATCCATCGTCTCCGATACCATTGACGGACGTCTGGTCTTCGCCGCCATCGTCCGCGACATCAGTGAAAGGAAACTGCGCAATCAGCAAATAGAGCGTAGCAACATGCGACTGAAGAACTCCCAGCGGATCGCCGGGCTGGGAAGCTGGGACCTCGATCTGAGAACCCGCGAACTCTCCTGGTCGGAAGAAGTCTACCGGATATTCAACATCGATCGGGATGATTTCGGAGCCAGCTACGACGCCTTCCTGTCACATGTTCATCCAGAGGACCGAGAACGGGTTCAGCAGAGCGTGGAAACGGCCATCCGGAACCGGGACGAATACTCGATCGTCCATAGGATACTGACCGGAACGGGGGAAGTCCGATATGTCCAGGAACAGGCCGCGATCATCCTGGATCAGGATGAAGAGCCTGTTGAAATTGAAGGTGTCGTCCAGGACATAACCGAGCGGGTGCTGGCCCAGGAGGAATTGAGGCGCGCCCATGCGGCGGCGATATCCGCCAATGACGCGAAAGACCGGTTTCTGGCGACAATGAGCCATGAACTACGGACGCCCCTGAACGCGATCATCGGATTCTCCGAGGCCATGAAGCAACAGATATTCGGGCCGATCTCCGAGCGCTACAGGCAATATGCGACCGATATCTCGAAATCCGGCCGCCACCTCCTCGCCCATATCCAGGGTATCCTGGAAATCACCCGGTCGTTCGGGGAGGCTGTCGATCTGAAGGAAGAATGGTTCAACCTGCGGGAACTGCTTGAAGATTGCGTGAAGGTCATCTGCATCGCGCCTGTCGATGCCAAGCTGAATATCCGGATAACGCATTGTGACCGGAACATCCGACTATATGCGGACAGGTTGAAATGCTACCAGGTTCTCACCAATCTCCTCTGGAACGCCGTCAAGTTTTCTTCGGCGGGATCGCCGATTGCGCTATCCGTTTCGAATCCGGGCGCGCAAAGCGGGCTGACGATCACCATTCAGGATTACGGGATCGGTATTCCCCCGGAGAAACTGGACGTAATCCGGCAACCCTTCGTGAAACTCGCCAATCCCCAGCTTGCCAATCCCAATGACGGAATCGGTCTGGGCCTGCATATCGTCCAGTCACTGATGGAGGCCCATGACGGATGCTTGGACATCGAGAGCACCATCAACCAGGGAACACGGGTCAGCGTGACGTTTCCAGCCAGCCGGATATCCGGAACCGGTACAGCAGGAAAATCCTGAAGTCTGATTCAGCCCTTCCACCAAATACTGCAACGTCCCCCGATCAAGAAACCGGTGACAGACCAGATGAAGAAAACCGATCACTGTCCCGACACCGTCATACGTCAAATCTTCCTCTACAAGACATGTCGATCGTTTCGGGTTAGCGCGCCGTTTCACTGCACCGGGTTGGAATCGGGAATGCAGTCCTCCCGGCCGAACAGCGCACCCGTCCGACTTCATGATTTGATGCTGGAGAGAGATTGGTGCCCCCGGTCCGACTCGAACGGACACGCCCTCACGGACAACAGATTTTGAGTCTGTCGCGTCTACCATTCCGCCACGGGGGCAACGAGGGCGGATATTAGCCGCCGGCGGTGCCGGGTCAACCGGAGAACCGCGCCGAACGGCCCGCACCGGCCATCACGGGCAATCCGGCGGTTGAGAAGCACCATCGAACACGGCTATAAGCGGGGGAACGGTTTTCCAGGGGGTCGTCGGTTCGAGATGAAGCTGAATATCTGCCAACGTTTGGTCAACAATCCGGCGTTCGACCAGGCCGCCGTCATCGTCATCATCATCAACGCGGTGCTGATCGGCGTCGAACTGAACCACACCTCGCCCGAGATCAAGCTGATCCAGAACCTGATCATCGCGTTCTTCGTGGTCGAGCTGCTGATCCGTTTCCTCGGGCGGCAATCCTACAAGGAATATTTCACCGACGGCTGGAACTATTTCGACGTGTTCGTGGTGGCGATCTCGCTGGTGCCGGAGACCGCGGTTTCCGGCGCCGACGTCTCGGTGCTGCGCGCGCTGCGGGTGCTCCGCGTGTTCCGGGCGCTGCGCGCCATCGACGAGTTGCGGCTGATCACCACAGTGCTGCTGAAATCGATCAAGTCGCTGGTCTATTCCGGGGCGCTGTTCTTCATCTTCATGTATGTCTACGCGGTGATCGGCGTCTCGATGTTCCGCAACCCGGACTACGCGAACTCGCCGAATTTCGAACTCAACCCGACCCAGCCCGACCCCTACGGCAATCTCGGCGAGGCCATGTTCAGCCTGTTCCGCATCCTCACCGGCGAGGACTGGACGGACCTGCGCTACAACCTGATCGACCTGCATACGGAGCTGTCCGGCTTCGTGACCTTCTACCACGTTTCCTGGATGATCGTTTCCGGCTTCCTGCTGATCAACCTGGTCGTCGGCGCGGTGATCAACAATTACGACAAGGCGATCGAGGAAGCCCACGAGCGCGACGAGGAAAGCAAGTCCAAGCTGGCCCGCC
This sequence comes from Rhodospirillales bacterium, assembly GCA_040222645.1. Classification (GTDB taxonomy): domain Bacteria; phylum Pseudomonadota; class Alphaproteobacteria; order Rhodospirillales; family HT1-32; genus HT1-32. The sequence continues at coordinate 7,545 of JAVKCR010000292.1, read as the reverse complement.
GCAGGGATGACAGATAGGAACCGCCGCCGCCCCGGCCGCCGCGTCACCGATCAGGAAAGACATGCTGAGAAAACTTTACGACTGGACCATGGGTCTGGCCGGCCACCGCCATTCGGAACGCGCGCTGGCGGCGATCTCCTTCATCGAGAGCTCGCTGTTCCCGATACCGCCCGACGTGCTGCTGATCCCGATGGTGCTGGCGAGGCGCGAACGCGCCTGGCGCATCGCCGCGATCTGCACCATCGCCTCCGTGCTCGGCGGGCTCGCCGGCTACCTGATCGGTTTCGCGCTCTGGGAACAGGTCGGCCGGCCCATCGTCGAACTGTATGGCTACATGGAGAAGTTCGGCGCCTTCCAGGCCCGCTACGAGGAATGGGGCGCCTGGATCGTCGCCTTCTTCGGGCTGACCCCCTTCCCCTACAAGGTCATCACCATCGCCAGCGGCGTGGTGAGCCTGGACCTCTGGACCTTCGTGCTGGCCTCCGTAGTCTCGCGCGGCATGCGCTTCTTCCTCGTCGCGGCGCTGCTGTGGAAATTCGGCGAGCCGATCCGCGAGTTCATCGAGAAGCGGCTCGGGCTCCTGACCCTGATCTTCTTCATCGGCTTGATCGGCGGCTTCGTCGCGATCAAATACATGATTTGACCTTCGGCTGCTGACATGAACCTGGGACTTCGCCCGACCGCCCTCCTGCTCGCCGCCGCCAGCCTGGCGGCGCTGGCGACCGCCTACGGTTCGCAATATTTCGGCGGCCTGCATCCCTGCGTGCTCTGCCTCTACCAGCGCATACCCCATGCGGTGGTCGCCGGCCTCGGCATCCTCGCCGCCCTGCCCTTCGTCACACCGGTGCAGCGCCGGCTGCTGGTCGGGCTGATCGGCCTCGCCCTGCTCGCCGGGGCCGGCATCGCCGGGTTCCATCACGGTGTCGAACAGCTCTGGTGGAAGGGCACCAGCGATTGCTCGGCGGCGCTGGACACCTCGTCCTTCGAGGCGTTCCGCGCCCAGATCCTCGGCAACCCGGTGGTGCGCTGCGACGAGGTTCCCTGGTCGCTTTTCGGCCTGTCGATGGCGAGCTACAATTTCATCGCCTCGTTGATCCTCGCGGCCGTCGCCTTCACGGCACTCGCCCGCGACATCCGGAAGGAAAGAGGATGACCGGAGACAAGACCGGCCCGGCCCGGCTGCCGGGCGACCCGACCCGCGAAGAGGTTCTGGCCCGCATGGTCCGCGTCGACCAGGCCGGCGAGTACGGCGCCAAGCGCATCTATGCCGGGCAGATCGCCGTGCTCGGCGACACCGCCGACGGCCCGGTGCTGCGCCACATGGCCGAGCAGGAACAGGTGCATCTCGACTATTTCAACAAGGCCGTCGGCGACCGCCATGTGCGCCCGACCCTGCTGCAGCCGCTGTGGCATGTCGGCGGTTTCGCCCTCGGCGCGGCCACCGCGCTGCTGGGGCGCGAGGCGGCGATGGCCTGCACCGTCGCGGTGGAAGAGGTCATTGACGAGCATTACGCCGCCCAGGCCGAGGCGCTGAAGGCCGAAGGCATCGAACCGGAGCTCAGGGAAAAGATCGAGACGTTCCGGGCGGAAGAGATCGAGCACCGCGATATCGGGCTCGCCAACAACGCCGAACAGGCGCCCGGCTACGAGTTGCTCACCGCCGGGGTGAAGCGCCTGTCGCGCGCCGCGATCTGGCTCGCCGAGCGGGTCTGAAACGCCGTCTCAGGGCTCCAGTTCGCTGTCCCAGTAGAGGTAGTCGTGCCAATGCTCGTGCAGGTGGTTGGGCGGGAAGGCACGGCCCTGTTCCTGCAATTCCCAGGCGGTGGGCTGGCGCGGCGGGTTGACCGGGAACATCCCCGAGCGGTTCGGCATCCGGTTGCCCTTGCGCAGGTTGCAGGGCGCGCAGGAAGTGACGACGTTCTCCCAGGTCGTCCGCCCGCCCCGCGAGCGCGGAATGACATGGTCGAAGGTCAGTTCCGGGGCCGCGAAATCCTCGCCGCAATACTGGCAGTTGAATCCGTCGCGCAGGAAGACGTTGAACCTCGTGAAGGCCGGCCGGCGCGACATCGGCACGTATTCCTTCAGGCTGATCACGCTCGGCAGGCGCATTTCGAAGGAGGGGGAGTTGACCGCGTGGTCATATTCCTCGACGACATTGACCCGTTCGAGGAACACCGCCTTCACCGTTTCCTGCCATGACCAAAGTGAAAGCGGGAAATAGCTCAGCGGACGGAAGTCCGCATTAAGTACCAAGGCCGGCCAGTTTTGCGATGCTGCAATCACTGTCGTTTACGCTGACTTTCGCGCCCTCTCATGTTCACGAAACGCCAAATGGTTAACACACTATATGTGGCGTCTTTACTACAGCCAACCCCTAAATCGACCGGTATCAGAGGTTGCGCAGCAGAAAATCCGCCGCCGCCGACATGCCCTGCTCGTCGATGCCGTGCCCGAGCCCCGGGCAAGCCATCGCGGTCACCCTGACCCCGGCGGAATCCAGCGCCGCCTCGGCCAGGGCGAGCGATTCGAACGGCACCACGTCATCATCCGTTCCGTGTATCAGCAGCGCCGGCGGGCGGCTGACCGCCTCCGACGCGAAGGTCTCGGCACCGGTCAGCCGGCCGGAAAAGCCGACGATGCCGGCGATCGGCATTTCCCGGCGGAAGGCGACATGCAGCGCCATCATGGTGCCCTGGCTGAAACCGAGCAGCGCCAGCCGCGACGGCGCCAGCGCGAAGCGCGACAGCACGGTATCGAGGTAGGCGTCGAGAATCGGGGCGGAGGCCGCGACATTGCGCGCCATCACCTCCGGCGCCCGGTCGAGCAGGCTGAACCATTGCCGGCCGAACGGCGCCATGTCGCAGGCGTAGGGCGCATCCGGCGAGAGGAACGCGGTGCGCGGCATCAGGCGGGCGAAATCCGGCGCCAGACCGATGAGGTCGGACCCGTCCGCCCCCAGCCCGTGCAGCATCACGACGACGGAATCCGGGGCGCTGCCGTCGGCGGGCAGGCGTTCGGGTCCGGTCAGGGGTTGAGCTATGTCTCTCATGGCGTTTTAGATATGATCCTCGCGAACCAGAGTTTCATGTAAATCTCCCGTGATTGTAACCCGCTTCGCCCCGAGCCCGACCGGAAATCTGCATCTCGGCCACGCGCATTCGGCGCTGGGCGCCTGGAGAACCGCGCGCGAGGCCGGCGGACGCTTCCTGCTGCGCATCGAGGATATCGACGGGACGCGCTGCCGCGACGAATTCGTCGACGACATTCTCACCGATCTCGCCTGGCTCGGCATCGACTGGGACGGGCCCGTCATCCGCCAGTCCGATCGTGGCGATGCCTACCGCGAGGCGCTGGACCGGCTGGATGCGGCCGGCCTGCTCTATCCCTGCTTCTGCACCCGCAAGGAGATCATGGCCGAGTTCGAGGCTGCCGGCGGCGCCCCGCACGGCTTCGAGGGCCCGGTCTATCCCGGCACCTGCCGACACCTGTCGCGGGACGAGGCCGGGGCGCGTATCGGCGCCGGCGATCCGCATGCCCTGCGGCTGGATTCGGAGTCCGCGCTGGCGACGACAGGCGACCTCTCCTGGCACGACTGCGATGCCGGCACGCAGGCGCTGGACATGACGCAGACCGGCGACGTGGTGCTGGCCCGCAAGGATATCGGCAATTCCTACCATCTCGCGGTCACGGTGGACGATGCCTGGCAGGGGATCAACCTCGTGGTGCGGGGAATCGACCTTTTCCAGGCCACCCACGTGCACCGGCTGCTGCAGGCCCTGCTCGGCCTGCCGGTGCCGGACTATGCGCACCACCCGCTGTTGACCGATGCGGACGGCGAACGCCTTGCCAAGCGGGCAGGCTCGCTATCGCTGAAATCGATGCGGGAGGAAGGCGCCAGCCCGGCGGATGTCCGCCGTCTCGCCGGCTTCCCGGACTGATGGCTAGCGCACCGATATCTCGACGCGGCGGTTGGCCGGCTCCGCCACGTTGTCCGCTGTCGGGACCGCGTTGTCGCTTTCCCCGAAGGATGTGACCGCGACGATTTCCGGCGATATGCCGCGCGCCAGCAGCATGTCGGCGACCGACCGGGCACGGACCAGCGACAGCCGGGCGTTGGTATCGGCGCGACCGACCCGGTCGGAATGACCGATGACCGTGATGTCCGGCGTGGAACGGTTGACGATGGTCTCGATGATGTCCGGCAATTGCGCGGCGGACTCCGCGGTCAGGTCGTTCGACCCGGACTGGAAGTAGAGCACGAAATAGAGCGGCGGTTCCGGCAGGGCGGCCAGCGCGCCGCCGAACAGCAGGCTGATTTCCGCATCGTTCAGGCTGCCCGCATCGGCCGGGGCCTTGCCGTCGCTCATGCTGACGGCGCCGCGGGCCTTGTCGAGCAGCACTTCACCGCCGGCATTGGTCAGGCTGACGGCGCCGACCTTGCCGCCTTCCTGTTCGAGCAGCACCACGAGGGTCGCCTGCAGCTTCTCGCCGGCGGCCGCCAGGGCGGTCTCGAAGGTATCCCGGCAGGCCTTGATGTCGACGGGCTGGTGGCCTTCTTCCTGTTCCTGCAGCCAGCAATCGAAGGCGGCCTGCGCCCGGGCCATCTCTGCGGCCGCAAGCGTGCGGCCGGCCCGCGCGAACGCGCCCAGAAGGTTGTCCCGCGCCGTCTCGAGGTCGGCCACGAACGGTGCAGCGATATCGCGTTCGTCGATGCGGTTCGGCTGTACGTCCTCGTTGGCATAGGCGCGCCGTGCCTTGTCGGCGAACATGTTGGCGTCGGCGCGGTCATATTCCGTGGCTTCGACCCGCGCATATTCGACATAGGCGTCGCCCAGCGTCTTCTGGAACCCCGGGTCGGGTTTCGGCAGCGCCTCGATCGCCTTGAAGTCGACGTCGCCGGCACACCCCGCGAGAAGACCCGCCACCATCAATCCGGCAAAGGCTGAATTCCTGCTCATCATGGGACCCTCACCACGAACTTGGTGCCGCGGATACCGATCGTCCCGACCGGGGTGCGCATCTTCACCGCCTCAGGCTTCAGACGGCCGATGCCGCCGGAGATATGCGAGAAGGTGCCCTGAACGAAGTTTGCGACCAGCGACAGATTGTTGCTCTGCGGCTCGTAGATCAGTTCGTCCATCTCCAGCAGCGCATCCGGACCCAGCGACATCTGGGAGCCGTCGAGGAGTGTGACACCCATCGCCGAATCCGCCCCGGTGACAAGTTTGTCTCCGTTCAGGACCCGGACGCCCGGCGATGCCGGCAAAACGTTGCCCTGGCGGTCGATCGTGGCGACACCTTCGGTCGTCTTGACGATCCCGATATGCCCCTCCGCCGCGTTTGCGGCTGGGAGCGACAACATGAAGGCGGTGAATACTGCGAATGCGATCGATGCCAGGCGGCGCATCTTCAACTCCGGCAAGTTACCACGTACGAGAATAGTCGATTCTACTGGCTCATATTGTCAATTGTTCAGACATATGTAATTTCCGTAATCAGCGTCGACAGACAGAACGGAAAAGGCCCCCTCCCGCAGCCGGGAGAGGGCCCTTTCACCATTCAGTTGTCCGGATCAGGAGCAGCGGTACGGGCTGCCGGCCTTGCTCATGACGGCGGCGTAATCCTTGAGGATCTTGACGACCTTCGCGCTGCGCGGGCTTTCCGCGGCGATCTCGTCCCAGAACTTCAGGGCTTCGTCCTCGACCGTCTTCCATTCCGCTTCCGGAATCGAGGTCAGCTGGAGCTTGTCGCCGTTGACGCGCAGATGCGCCTCGCCGCCCCAGTACCAGTGCTGGCGGTAGTAGTGCGAGGAATCCATGCAGAGGCGGAACAGCTCCTTGAGGTGATCCGGCAGTTCGTTCCAGCGGTCGGAATTGGCGAAGTAGGATCCGCACCAGGCGCCGGAGATGTTGTTGGTCAGGAAGTACTTGGTCACGTTGGCCCAGCCGACGGTGTAATCCTCGGTGATGCCGGACCATGCGATGCCGTCGAGTTCACCGGTCTGCACCGCGACCTCGATGTCTTCCCAGGGCAGCGTCACCGGCACCACGCCGAAGCGCGACAGGAAACGACCCGCCGTCGGGAAGGTGAAGACGCGCTTGCCCTTGAGATCCTCCAGCGAGCGTATCGGTTCCACCGTCGCGAAATGGCAGGGGTCCCAGGCGCCGGCGGACAGCCAGGTCACGCCCTCGACCTCGCCATAGGCCTCTTCCCAGATCTCCTTCAGGCCATACTGGTTGAACAGCACCGGCACATCGAGGCTGTAGCGGGTTCCGAACGGGAAATAGCCGCCAAAGACCGAGACATCCACGGGCGCCGCGATGGAATCGTCATCCGACTGCACCGCGTCGATGGTGCCGTTCTGCATGGCGCGGAACAGTTCGCCGGTCGGCACCAGCTGGTCGGCGAAGTAGAGTTCGATCTCCATCTGGCCGGCCGCGACCTTGTTGAATGAATCGATGGAGGGCTTGATCACGTGTTCGGCCAGCGCCGGGCCGGCATAGGTCTGCAGCCGCCACTTGATCACCGACTGGCTGTGGACGGCAGGTGCCGCCAGCGCCGAAGCACCGGCCGCGGCAGTCGCCACACCGGCGGTTTTCAGGAATTGACGGCGGTTGGTATTGTTCGTCTTTGCCATTGTCTTTCTTCCTCTTTTTTGATGTCCCAAACATGTCGCCGACGATGGCCTGCCGCCGCCTTCGGGCGGACACGGCCGGCATCGTCACGTGTTGCGCCCCCCGGGCTCCCTGTCAGCCCCGGTAACGCCTCCTGCCCGTCACCGCCCCGAATGCCATTCCGGCAGCCAGAGGGCGATCTCCGGGAAGACCATGACCAGCGCCAGCGCCAGGATCATGACGCCGACGAAGGGAATGATGGAGCGATAGATGTCGCCGAGCCCGACTTCCGGGGGCGCCATCGCACGCATCAGGAACAGATTATAGCCGAACGGCGGCGTCATGTACGCAATCTGGCAGGTGATGGTGTAGAGCACACCGTACCAGATCAGGTCGAAGCCGAGAATCTTGACCAGCGGCACGTAGAGCGGGGCGACGATCACCAGCATCGCGGTGTCGTCGAGGAAGGTGCCGAGCAGCAGGAAGGAGAGCTGCATCAGGATCAGGATTTCCCAGGGGCTGAGGCCGAGGTCGGAGCGGAAGAACTGCTCGATGGCACGCGCTGCACCAAGCCCGTCGAACACAGCGCCGAAACAGAGCGCCGCCAGGATGATCCACATGAACATGCAGCTGACGCCAAGCGTCTTGCGCAGCGTCTCTTCCAGCACCGAACGGGTCAACCGGCGCCGGGCCAGCGCCGCCAGCGTCGCCGTCAGGGCGCCGACCGCGGAGCTCTCGACGAGGTTGGTGACCCCCATCAGGAACAGCCCGGTCATGGCGAAGAAGATCAGGATGGGCAGGATTCCGGCGCGCAGCAGCTTGAGCTTCTCCGCCAGAGGCATCTGCCGCTCCTCGGCCGGCAGGACCGGGCCGAGATGCGGCTGCAGCCGGCAGCGCACCGCGATGTAGAGAATGAACATGCCGGCCATCA
>JAVKCR010000291.1:0-7500 GCA_040222645.1 Rhodospirillales bacterium | reverse complement strand
CGGGCAGGGCGGGATAGATGTCGGCGAGCGCCGGAATCAGGGTCACGCCTGGGGCCAGTAGCCCGATCTTCAGGGCGATTGCCGCTTCGAACGGGTGCGGCTTGATGTAGATGCGCGCGCCGAGTCGCTTGCTAAGATTCGAAAATTCCCCGACCAGGGCCGGGTCGCGCCAGAGCGGCTGGCCGAGCCGGGTATGGGACGGGCAATAGAGAATCGCCGGGCCTGCCTCGCCGGCCGGCCGTGCGGGAGGCGGGAAGGCGGCAATGAGGTCATGCGGCGACGAGGGGCGGTCCAGTGCCTCGTTGCGGGGATAGCCGTCACGGATCAGCAGCGCGGCGCCGAAGGCCTCCATGAACCTGTCGTCGTAGCTGGCGGCCGGCGACAGGGTAGCATCGACCGAGCTGGCGCCTTCCAGTTGCCGTAGCAGCGGCGGCGAGAGCGCCGGGGCGACGTCGGTGACCTGGAGGTCCTGCCGGCCGGCGAACACGCCGTGCCAGAGCTGCAGCTTCCACGCACCGTCGAGCGCCGCCCGGTAGTCGGTCTCCGGCACCGCCTCGTTCGGATTCGTGCAATAGACGGCGGCCGCTGCCTTCAGGAGGTGGCGCAGGGTCTCCGTCCGGTCTGCGGCGGCGTTCAGCACCGGCAGGTCTTGTGCCGACAGCGCCGTCGCGATCTCCGCCGATGTCGTCATCCAGAGCGGGGCGAAGCCGTAGTCCTGCCGGCAGGCATCGAGATAGAGATACTTGGAATTGTCGGAAAACGCCTCGCGGCGCCCGAAGAACAGGACTAGCGGACTCTTGCGCTTGCGCCGGCTGATGCGGCGCAACAGGCGGTCCTGGTCGTCCGTGTCGGGTCGGTCGTTCATGCAGCGCCGCCGCCTGTGAAGGGACGGCCAGACTAGACGCTCTCGGTCGCGGGGAGAAGGCTGAAGGCGTCAGGTCCAGGCCAGCGATGCGGCCTTCGCCCGGGCCCGGGCCCCCTTCGCCCGGTCGCCACGACCCTCGAAGGCGCGAGCGACCATGATCCAGTTCTGCGGGCTCGACGGCTTCAGCGCGCAACGTTCGTTGGCCAGCGCCAGCGCGAGGTCGAAGCGGCCGTCGCGGAGCGATGCCTCCAGCAGGGTCCAGCCGATGATGTCGCGCTGGGCGGCGCTGCCGCCGAGCCGGTGATTGCGGTAGCGGACGGGCAGCAGCCGGTCGACGCAGTCACCGTAGCGCTCCTCGTGGAAATCCTGCACCGCGAGACAGAAGGGAATGCCGATCTCGCGGCTCATGGCGACATTGGCGTCGCCGGCAGTCTCGATATTGCGCTCGTTGGCGGTGAGCAGCGCCTGCGCGGCCTCTTGATGACCTGCGGAGACGAAGGCCATCATCGCGTGGACGTCGTTAAAGGCGTAGAGCGTGTCGCGCGCCGCCGGCGCCCACTTGTCGGCCAGTTCCTGCCAGCGGGAGCCGGTGTCGATTCCCAGCAGGTGGAGGCGCCAGAGCAGGGACGTGGCGTCGAGTTCCTCGTAGCGGTCGCCCTCCGTACCATGCGCGCGTAGGTTGGCGTCATAGATCGCAAGCGCCTGTCCGAACTGGCCGAGATCGATGTGGAACAGGGTCGTGTGCCACCAGAGATGGTTGGCGAAGTTCGACCCCGTCCAGTCGCGGGCCCGGTCGGTCATGAAGCGGATGCCGCCCTGCTGGCGACCCTGCATTTCCATCACGTGGGCGACCGCATGTATGGCATAGGGGTGGTCCGGGCGCATGGCAAGCGCCTGACGGCCGGTCTCCTCCGCCCGGACGAAGTCGGCATTCTCCTCCAGTCCGAAGGCATGGAAGGCAAGCACATGTTCGTATCCGGGCACCGCCTCGTCCCAGAGCGGCAGCACGCGGGCGACGATGTCGCGCTGACCGGCGGTGTCGCCGAGCAGCACGTGGCTGAGATGGGCAAGCTGAAGCGCCATCAGGTCGCGCGGCCAGCGGGTCAGCACGTCTTCCCAGATCTGGACCGCGGCGTGAAAATCACCGGCGATCCAGCGTTCGATGGCTGCGAGGTGGCCGAGTTCCCGGTCATTGGCGATGCCGCTGAGGTTTTCGGCGGTGCGCCAGGCATCGACCATCGGCCAGTAAACGCGGGTCTCCATCGCCTGGGTCAGCCAGCCGGCCTTGAACAGGTGGCCCATGACGAAGTCGGGATGACGGGCAAGCACGGCATCGATCTCGGCGATGGCGTCGCCACGGAAGGAGAGCGCGCAGTCGAGCGCACGTTCCAGGCCGTCGAGCGCCTCGGCGCTGTTGCAGGAAACCGGCACGCCACGGCAATCTTCCGGGCGGGGAGGGAGAGGGCGTTTCAGCAGCACCGGGCGATGCCTCCGGCAATCGGGTTGCGATGAGGAATATTATCTCACCGGCCGGGGAAGGGCGCCCTTAAACTCGCTTCACGCTTTGGCGACCGTCGCGTGTGCGGTCAGACGATCTTGCGGACCTCGGTGAGGAACCTGTCGACCTCGGAATTGAGAACGTCGCTCTGGCGGGAAAGTTCGGTCGAGGAATGCAGGATGCTCGATGCCGCGGCGCCGGTCTCCACCGCCCCCTGGGTGACGAGCTGGATATTGCCGGTCACTTCGGAGGTGCCGGCGGACGCCTGCTCGACGTTCGAGGCGATCTCGTTGGTCGCCGCGTTCTGCTGTTCCATCGCATCTGTGATGGCCGCCGAATTGTCCCGGATCCGGCCGATGACATCATCGATCCGCGACACCGCCTCGACGGTGCTGGCGGTTGCCTTGTTCATCGCCTCGATGCGGCTCCTGATCTGGCCGGTCGCCTTCGCCGTCTGTTTCGCGAGATCCTTGACCTCGGAGGCGACCACGGCGAAGCCCTTGCCGGCCTCGCCGGCGCGCGCCGCCTCGATGGTGGCGTTCAGCGCGAGCAGGTTGGTCTTGTCGGCGATGTCCATGATCAGGTTGAGAACTTCTGAGATCTCGCTGGCGGCATTGGCGGTCTGGCGGATCATGTCCGAGGCGCTCGCGGAACTTTCCACCGCCTGGTCCGCAATGGCCGAGGAATCCTCGACCTGCCGGGTGATTTCCGAGATCGACGCCGAAAGCTCCTCGGCAGCTGCGGCGACGGTCTGGACATTGACCGAGGCTTCCTCGGCGGCGGCGGCGACGGTCGTCGCCTGGTGGCTGGTATTCTCCGCCACGCCGTTCATGTTCTCGGCCGAATCCTTCATCTGGGAGGCGGCAACCGACATGGTCGACGCGACATCCCCCACGGTCACCTCGAAATTGTCGACCACTTCGCGAAAGGCGGTCACCCGCTGCTCGACATTGGACGTGGCGCCGTTGATCGATTTCGCCGCCCGCAGGAAATCGCCGACCATGCCGGTTTCGGAAATCCGCCGGTAGTACTTGTTGTCGCGGACATGTTCCATTGAGGCGGCGGCTTCGCGCACGAAGGCGTCGGTCCGGTCGATCAGCAGATTGACCGCGTTCACCAGTTCGCGTTCCTTGCCCGTGGCGCGGCTGCCGACGATACGCGCGTTGAAATCGCCGGCAGCGACGGCCTTGCAGACCTCCAGTATTTGGTCGGTTTCGTTGTTACGGTTAAACAAGTTCACGGCATTTCCCCCCGTTTCGCCTACTGTTCCAGCCTGGCGATGAATTCGTCGTAATGGACATTCTTCTGCTTCAACAGGTCGGCAAGGAACGCATATCCTGCCTGCATGCCTTCCTTACGGTTGGCATGACCATTCTCGATGTCGAGCATCTGTCTGTAGAGGGGTTCGATGACCTCCGTGATCACCTTGCGGTCCGGAACCCGGCGATTGGAGTGGTAGCCGACGGTCTGGCCATCCTTGCCATAGCTTGGCGTGACATGGGCCAGGACCCAGTAATGGTCACCATTGCAGCACCGGTTGACGACATAGGCGAAAATTTCGCGCCCTTCCTGGATTGTGTCCCAAAGCAGCTTGAACACCGCGCGGGGCATGGCCGGATGCCGCAGGATGCTGTGCGGCTGGCCGATAAGCTGTGGTTCCGTATAGCCGGATATGTCGATGAAGACTTCGTTTGCGTAGCTCAACCGACCTTTCAGGTCGGTCTTGCTGACGATGATCTCATTCCGGTCGAAGAATCTCTCGTTTCCTGTCAGAACAATATCGTCCAATGCGCTACCCCCAGTTTGCCGCGATCCTCCATTTGAATGGTGTCATGTCCCATCCATCCGTTCCATAGGTACTACTACCAATAGCCTGTTGCCGACCGTGAACTTATTACTGAAAGCTCTATCATCACCGACAGGAGGGTCGCGATGCTTGATGCCGTGCCGGAGCATTTCAAGACCGGAGTTCCGCTTATCGACGAACAGCATGCGGAAATCTTCTCGGCCATCATCCTGATGCGGTCTGGCAGCGAATCCGTCACGGCGGAAACCTTCTCAGTCTGGATTCGGGATATCAAGAATCTGCTTCTCGCACACTTTGCCTACGAAGAAGAATATATGGCTGAAATCGGCTATCCGAATCTCGAAGAACACAAGGAGCATCACGGGGAACTTGTCGAACGCCTGACCAAGGTTGCATGCCGGTCCAAACCGGTCCCCCGCGAGGAACTGGACGAGTTGCTCGACATGCTGATCCGCGACATGGGTGTCGCCGATCTCGGCCTGCAGGAATTTATCGAGGGCCGCCGTCACCGGACGTGATCCAGGGGCTTGAACATTCCGCTCTCCAGGCGCAGGTAAGAACGATTACCAGTCGCGCTACCGGGAAGATTTCGTGTCTCAACATTATGATTTCCTCATGTCGCGCCGCTCCGTGCTGGCGCGGTTCATGGTCGAGCCCGGCCCGGATGCCGCCACACTCGACCGTATCCTCGAAGCCGGTCTGCGTGTACCGGACCATGGCAAGCTGGCGCCCTGGCGCTATATCGTGTTTTCAGGAGAGGCGCGGGAGAAGGCCGGCGACCTGATCGAGAAGGCTTTCCGCCGGCAGAACGGAGAGGTCCGTGACCAGCAGGCGGAGATCGAACGTACCCGCTTCCTGCGGGCCCCGGTCGTGGTCGCCGTGGTGTCGCGCACCGATCCGCTGAACCCTAAGGTTCCGGAATGGGAGCAGCTGCTCTCCTCCGGCGCGGTCTGCATGAATATCCTGAACGCCGCCCATGCGTTCGGTTTTGCCGCGCAATGGCTCACCGAATGGTATGCCTATGACCGGTCATTCCTGACCGCGATCGGGCTTGCCGACAGCGAGCGGGTCGCCGGGTACGTCTATATCGGCAGTGCCGGGGAGAAGCCGGACGAACGACCGCGCGCGACGCTCGACATGGTCCGCAGCGACTGGACGGCGACGTAGGTCAGTCGCCGCGGAACTCGGGTTTGCGCTTGCCGAGGAAGGCGCGGACGCCCTCGCGGTAGTCATGGCTGCGGCCGAGTTCGCGCTGGGCGTCGCGCTCCAGGTCGAGCTGTGCATCGAGACTGTTGGCGGCTGCGGCGGTGATCAGCCGCTTGATCGACGCGAGTCCTTTCGTCGGCTGGGTGGCGAGGCGGGTGGCCAGCGTGCGGGCCTCGTCCATCAGGGCCGCGTCGGGCACGACTTTCCAGATCAGGCCGATGCGTTCCGCTTCCGCCGCGTCGATGGGGTCGCCGAGCAGCGCCATGGCCATGGCCTTGGCCCGGCCTGCCAGGTGCGGCAGCAGCCAGGTGCCGCCGCCGTCAGGCACGAGGCCGATACGGCAGAAAGCCTGGATGAACTTTGCAGATTCGCCCGCCATCACAAGGTCGCAGCCAAGCGCGAGGTTTGCGCCGGCGCCGGCGGCGACGCCGTTGACGGCACAGATCACGGGCATCTCGAGAGCCTGGATCCGGCGCACGAGCGGGTTGTATAGCGTCTCCAGCGTATGGCCGAGATCGGGCGGCGGTGCATCCTCGTTACCCATCACCCGTTCATTGAGATCCTGCCCGGCACAGAAGCCCCGGCCGGCCCCGGTCAGGATCAGGGCGCGGATTGCCGGATTGCCCTCGATACGGCCGAGTGCATCGGCCAGTTCGGCATGCATGACGGAGGTGAAGGAATTGAGGCGGTCGGGTCGGTTGAGGGTGATCGCCGCGTAGCCGTCGGTTTCCTCGTAGATGATGGTTTCAAAGGTCATTGCCTGCATTCCTCCCGCTGGCGTTCCGCCCGGCTTGTCCTCCCGGCCCGAGCGCCGGATTATGCAATCCCGCCCGGCGCGGTCAAACCGTGCCGCACTGTCAGCCGTCCGGAGAACCGAAATGGCCCGCATCTATGCAATCGAGGATCTCGTGCCCGTCGTCGATCCGGAAGCCTTCGTGCATCCGACGGCCGTATTGATCGGTGACGTGATCGTCGGGCCGGACTGTTATGTCGGGCCGGGGGCGAGCCTGCGGGGGGATTTCGGGCGCATCATCCTGAAGGCGGGAAGTAACCTGCAGGACAATTGCGTGATGCATGGCTTTCCCGGCACGGATACCATCATCGAGATCGACGGGCATATCGGTCATGGCGCCGTGCTGCATGGCTGCACGATCGGCCGCAACGCGCTTGTCGGGATGAATGCCGTGGTCATGGACGGTGCGGAGATCGGCGAGAATGCCTTCGTCGCGGCCATGGCTTTCGTCAAGGCGGGCTTCAAGGCGCCGGCCAACACGCTGGTTGCCGGCCTTCCGGCCAAGATCGTCCGGGAATTGCGTCCGGACGAGATCGAATGGAAATCGCTCGGCACCGACGAATACAAGGAGCTTGCGGTGCGCAGCCGCAATACCCTGCGCGAGGTGGAGCCACTGAAGGCGGTCCAGAAAGACCGCCCGCGCTATCGCAGCGGCGTCAGGCCGAAATCCGCTCCCGGATAGGGGGTCAGGTCCGTTTGGCGCGGGGCTTGCGCTTGCCTTTCTTCGCTTCCGCTTCCGCCTCGTCGGCGGAAAGAAGCTGGGTGAGATTGGTGAACTGCTCGCGCATTTCCGTGGTGGGGAAGCGATAGAACGCCCGGACCAGTTCGAGGGTTTCGCGCCGGAGCATCGGATTGCGTTCTTCCGAAACATCGGGGTCGGTTTCCCGGTTCATGATCTGGCGCGGGCTCGACTTGGCGACATCGTCAGACATGCCGTCGAAGAAGTACTCGATATCGACGTCAAGAACGGTCGCCATCTCGAAGAGGCGAGATGCTCCCATTCGGTTGGCGCCGCTCTCGTATTTCTGGACTTGCTGGAATGTCAGGCCGATCGCTTCGGCGAGCGCTGTCTGGCTCATGCCGAGAAGCGTCCTGCGTTCCCTCAGTCGACCGCCGACATGTACATCGATGGGATTGGGTTTACCGGATGCGGTCCTGCCGCGGATTCTGCCACGACCGGCTTCCTGAGGTTTAACCACAGATTTTAATTGTTTCATCTCATGCTCCAGTAATTCGTCAACACACCCCATTTCCGACTGCCCTCTGGCTAGAGATGGAGCACAAACGAACGCTTGTAAACAGAATCTGCACCACCTTGCGGAAAGTACCTA
>JAVKCR010000290.1:0-2476 GCA_040222645.1 Rhodospirillales bacterium | reverse complement strand
TTCCGGTCCTTGATCGACGGCGTGTGGATCTTGCGGCCGAACAGGGTCTGCACATACCCCTTCTCGGCGGCCATCGCCTTCGCCTGTTCCATGTAGTCGCGGATACCCGGATAACGCTCGAAATAGGCGTCGATATACTGTTTCGCCTCGCCGCGCTCGATACCGAGCTGGCGCGACAGGCCGAAGGCGGAGATGCCGTAGATGATGCCGAAATTGATCGCCTTCGCCTTGCGCCGGATCATCGGGTCCATGCCCTCGACCGGCACCCCGAAGACACCCGACGCGGTGATCGCGTGGATATCCTCGCCGTCGGCAAAGGCCTGCTTCAGCACGTCGATATCGGCGACATGAGCCAGCAGCCGCAGTTCGATCTGGGAGTAGTCGGCGGAGATCAGCGTGCAGCCTTCTTTCGGGATGAAGGCCTTGCGGATCTTGCGGCCTTCCTCGGAGCGGACCGGGATGTTCTGCAGGTTCGGGTCGTTCGAGCTCAGCCGCCCGGTCGAGGCGCCGGCCATGCCGTAATTGGTGTGGATGCGCTTCGTCGCGGGATGGATCTCGTTGACCAGCGCGTCGGTGTAGGTGCTCTTGAGCTTCGACAGCTGGCGCCAGTCGAGCACCCGGCGCGGCAGGTCGTGGCCCATCGCGGCGAGGTCTTCCAGCACCTCCGCGCCGGTACCCCAGGCGCCGGTCTTGTTCTTCTTGCCGCCGGAAAGCGACATCTTGTCGAACAGGATCTCGCCGAGCTGCTTGGGTGAGCCGACATTGAAGGTCTCGCCGGCGAGCTCGTGGATCTCGACCTCGAGATCGGCCATGCGGCGGGCGAAATCGCTCGAGAGTTCCTTGAGCTGCTCGACATCGACCAGGATGCCGGTGCGCTCCATCTCGGTCAGCACGTGGATCAGCGGCCGCTCGATGGTCTCGTAGATGGTCGTCATCCGCTCGTGCGGCAGGCGGGGTTTCAGCAATTGCCAGAGCCGGAAGGTGACGTCGGCGTCCTCGGCGGCGTAGTCGAGCGCCTTGTCGAGCGCCACCTCGGCGAAGGATATCTCGGATTTGCCGCTGCCGACGACTTCCTTGAACTTGATGGTCCGGTAGCCGAGATGCAACTCGGCGAGTTCGTCCATGCCGTGGCCGTGCAGGCCGCCTTCGAGGACATGCGACAGCAGCATGGTGTCGTCGACCGGCGCGATGAGGATGCCGTGCTGGGCGAGGACCTCGATGTCGTACTTGATGTTCTGCCCGATCTTGAGAACGCCCGGGTCTTCCAGCAGGTCCTTCAGCAGGGCGATCGCCTTTGCCATGGGAATCTGCTTCGGTACGTCCTTCGTGTCCGAGCCGCCATCGTCGAACAGCGAGCCCTGGTCGCCGCCGGCGAGATGGCCGAGCGGGATGTAGCAGGCCTTGCCGGCCGCGGTCGCCAGCGACACGCCGACCAGCTTCGCCTGGTGGGCGTTCAGCGAGGTGGTCTCGGTATCCACCGCGACGATGCCGTCCTTGCGGGCGGCGGCAATCCAGGCCTTCAGGCCGCCCTCTTCCTGCACCAGCTCGTAGCCGCCGTAATCGGCGCTTTCCGGGGTCTCGGTCAGTGTGTCCTCGGCGCCCATCTCGGCCGCCAGCTTGGCGTGGAGCGAGCGGAAGTTCTGTGCCTCGAGGAAGGGCAGCAGCACTTCCGGGTCGGGCGCGTTGATGATGAAGGCGTCGAGGTCCCTGTCGACATCGACATCATCACGGAGCCGCACCAGTTCGCGGGAGATGCGGGCTGCTTCCGCATGCTCGATCAGGTTCTCACGGCGCTTCGGCTGCTTGATCTCGCCGGCGCGGGCCAGCAGCGTGTCGAGATCGCCATATTCGTTGATCAGCTGGGCGGCGGTCTTGATGCCGATGCCGAGCACGCCGGGCACGTTGTCGACCGAATCGCCGGACAGGGACTGGACATCGACCACCCGGTCCGGGGCGACGCCGAATTTCTCCATCACCTCGTCCGGCCCGATCTTCTTGTTCTTCATCGGGTCGAGCATGGAGACGCCGTCGCGTACCAGTTGCATCAGGTCCTTGTCCGACGAGACGATGGTGACCTCGGCGCCGCGTTCGCGGGCCTGTTTCGCATAGGTGGCGATCAGGTCGTCCGCCTCGAAGCCTTCCATCTCGATCGGCTTGAGGTTGAAGGCTTCCACGGCCTGGCGTATCAGCGCGAATTGCGGGATCAGGTCTTCCGGCGGATCGTCGCGATTGGCCTTGTAGGCCTTGTAGATGTCGTTGCGGAAATTCTTCCGCGCGGCATCGAAAATCACGGCGATATGGTCGGCCTCGGTATCGTGCATCAGCTTCATCAGCATGTTGCAGAATCCGTAGACCGCATTGGTTGGCGTGCCGTCCGCCCGGTTCATCGGCGGCAAGGCATGATAGGCCCGGAATATGTAGCCGGACCCGTCGACGAGATAGATATGTTCGAGCGCGCGTTCAGTCATGGCCGGGA
>JAVKCR010000289.1:0-5882 GCA_040222645.1 Rhodospirillales bacterium | reverse complement strand
CTCTTCCCTGTCCATCGCCTTCGGCAGCAGCAGTCGGGACTTCAGGTAGGCCAGCCAGGCCGCCATCACGAGATAGTCGGCGGCGAGTTCGAGGCGCAGCTGCCGCGCGGTCGCGATGAAGTCGAGATACTGGTCGGCAAGCTGCAGGATCGAGATATGCGTGAGATCGACCTTCTGGTCGCGCGCCAGCGCCAGCAGGATATCGATCGGGCCTTCATAGCCCTCGATATCCAGCACGAGTTCGAGCGCGCGCTGACGGCCCGGGGGCCCGTCGCCGTCATCCTCGAAATCATCGCGTTCCGGCGCCGCATCGTCGAGCATGCGCTGAAAGCTCCGCTGGTTGTTCCGCCGGCCGATATTGAAGCAGAAACCGGCATGCGACTCCAACCGCTATTTCAATATATGGGGGTCGAAAGGACTCCGGATGCGCACAGGTTGTGGATAAGTGGGGGTGTCAGCGTCACTGACATAGCTGCTTCGAATCCTGCTTCATCTACCAAAAATCGTCATCCTGATGACAAACAGGACCCATGCCTGAGCCTTTGCGGCCACCATGATCGGTGCCGATACCCCGGCGACGCCCCGGTGCCTGGCGGATGGTCTGTCACCTGGCTTTTATGCTCAGGCATGGGTCCTGACTTGCGTCAGGACGACGTGGTTGTCTTGAGTTAGGGTCTCCCCCAATTCGTCATCCCGGATGGCGCGCAGCGACAGTCCGGGACCTCCTGAATCTGCAACAAAGGCCCGAGGTCCCGGGCGTCGCCTCCGGCGGCCCCGGGATGACGAGCCTTGTGCCGTTTCCCTCGCCCTGAACTCGTTTCAGGGCCTCGAGAGATCAGTCTGAACATCAACAGACAGGCTCAGGCCAGCCGGTCGGGGTCCTGAAACGGGTTCAGGACGAGGTGGGGGGGAATCTCGAGAATATATCCTCCAGTTCCGCTTCGGCAGCCGCGGCGTCGATGGGCGTCCTGCGCACGGCGAGCCACGAGCGGGCGTTCTCCGAGCGACGAATCGCCTCGCCGTCCATCTCGCGGAGACCGCCGGCGACCGCCTGCATCTCCGCCATGTCGCCGTTGCAGTGGAGCACCACG
Organism: Rhodospirillales bacterium; assembly: GCA_040222645.1. Taxonomy (GTDB): domain Bacteria; phylum Pseudomonadota; class Alphaproteobacteria; order Rhodospirillales; family HT1-32; genus HT1-32. Next base: position 4,791 of record JAVKCR010000289.1, on the reverse strand, counting down.
TCGCAGCCGGCGGCGAGCGAGGACGAGGCGCGGTCGGCGAAGGAGCCGGTGAGCGCCTTCATCGAGAGATCGTCGGTCAGCAGCAGGCCGTCGAAACCGATGCGGCCGCGGATATGATCGCGCACCACCACCGGCGACAGGGTGGCCGGGCGGTCGGGGTCGAGCGCCTCGTAGACGATGTGCGCGGTCATCCCCCATGGGGCGTCGGCGAGCCTGCGGAACGGCACGAAATCGCCGGCATCGAGATCGTCGAGCGATGCGCCGACCCGCGGCAGGGCAAGATGGGAATCGGCCAGGGCGCGGCCGTGCCCGGGGATATGCTTGACCACCGGCATCACCCCGGCATCCGCCAGCCCCTCGCAGATACCGGCGCCAAGGTCGGCGATCACGCCGGCCGCCTCGTGGCAGGCCCGGTCGCCGATGATGTCGTGGGCGCCCGGCACCGGCACGTCGAGCACCGGCGCGCAATCGACGTCGATGCCCAGGTCAGCCAGTTCGGCGCCGATCAACGCGTAATTGAGCCGGATCGCCCGCAGCGCGGCTTCCGGGTCGCGATCATGGATGTCACCGAAGCGCCGCGCGGCAGGCCGCGACTTCCAGTGCGGCGGACGCAGCCGTGCGACACGGCCACCTTCCTGGTCGATCAGCACCGGCGCATCTTCACGGCCGACCGCCTCGCGCAGGCTGTCGACCAGCGCGCGGACCTGGTCGGGCTCGTCGATATTGCGGGCGAACAGGATGAAGCCGAACGGGTCGAGTTCGCGGAAGAATTCGCGTTCCGCGGCCTCCAATGTCCGCCCGGCGCAGCCGAGAATGACGGCCGAAGGCGCGCTCACGATCCCGGACGCACCAGCAGGCAGCCGACCTTCTGCGCCTTCAGCGAATTGCAGAGGCTGGCGGCCGCATCGCGGTTGTCGAGCGGGCCGGCACGCATGCGGAAGAAGGTGCCCTTGCCGGTGATGTCGACCCGCATGATCGAGAGCGAGAGCGCACCGAGCAGGTCCGGATGCACGCGCTGCAGGCGGGCGAATTCTGCCTTGGCGTCGGCTTCCGACCGCAACGCGCCGACCTGGACACGCCAGCTCTCGCGCGAGGGCGCCGGGGACGAAGCGGATGCGGCGGGGGCCGGCTTGGTCTTGGTCAGCTGGACCGGCTCTGCGGCCGGCTTGGCCGGTGCCGGGTCGGGCTTCCTGGCCGCCGGGGCGGGTTCGGGAGCCGGTTTAGCTTCGGCCGTCTCTGCTGCCGGCGGCGGCAGGTCGGCATTGGCCACCTGCCCGACCGGCGCCGCGGAGGGTTTCGGCGCCTCGTCGCCGGTGGCGGCCGGTTTCGGGGCGATTTCTATCGGCGGCGGCGCGGCGACCGGCTCTGCCGGCGGCGCCGGCTCGGGTTCGGGTGTACCGGTGATGTCGAGCGGCTGGCCCGGTTCCGGCAGCTGCGGCCGTTCGGGCGCGTCGAGCAGCTTCTCGGTACGCGGTTCGCCGGGGGCGCCCGAAACCACGTCGTAGATGCCCTTGTCGGTGTCGGGCACCTCCATGCCGCCCGGTTCTTCCGGACGCACCTTGACCGCTTCCTGCGGCGCGCGCACCAGCGGGGCGCCAGCGCCGAGCCCGGACTTGTTGGAATAGAACAGCCAGCCCGCTCCCATACCGGCGCCGACCAGGATCAGCCCGGCGATAACCAGCAGCAGCGCCTTGCCGAAACCGGAAGCCTGCTTCTCCCTGCGAGGCTCTTCCCAGTCTTCTTCGGCCGGGCTGAGATCGACCACACGCCGCCCGTCGAACTTGAGATCCTCGTCATGCGGCGCGCGGGCCATCAGCGCATTTCCTCCACGGGTTCGACGCCGAACACGGTCAGACCGGAGGCGATGACCACGGCGACGGCTCGCGCCAGCGCAAGCTTGGCGAGGGTCAGATCCCGGTCGCTCTCATGGACGAAACGCAGGCTGGCGTCCTCTCGCCCGCGCGTCCACAGCGCATGAAACATAGAGGCAAGGTCATTCAGATAAAAGGCCAAACGGTGCGCCTCGTGGGCCTGCGCCGCCGCTTCCACGGCCCGCGGCCATTCCGCGATCTTGCGCATCACGTCGAGTTCGTCGGTGCTGTCGAGCGCCTCGAGCGGAACCTCGGCGAGTCTTGCATCCGACAGGTCGGTGTCGGGGAAGGCTGCCGCCGCCATGCGCATCACCGAACAGACCCGGGCATGGGCGTACTGCACGTAGAAAACCGGGTTGTCGCGCGATTGCTCGGTCGCCTTGTCGAGGTCGAATTCCATCTGCGCGTCGTTGCGCCTAGTCAGCATGATGAAGCGCACGACATCCTTGCCGACTTCGTCGATGAGATCGCGGACGGTGACGAAATTGCCGGCGCGCTTGGACATCCGGAACGGCTCCCCGCCCTTCATCAGCTGCACCAGCTGGCAGAGCTTCACGTCGAGGGACGCCTTGCCGCCCGACACCGCCTTGAGCGCCGCCTGCATGCGTTTCACGTAACCGCCATGGTCGGCGCCCCAGACATCGATCTGCTCGGCGAAGCCGCGCCGGTACTTGTCGAGATGGTAGGCGATGTCGGTCGCGAAATAGGTCCAGCTGCCGTCGGATTTCTTCAGCGGCCGGTCGACATCGTCGCCGAACTCCGTGGCGCGGAACAGTGTCTGGGGGCGCGGCTCCCAATCGTCCGGCTTCATGCCCTTCGGCGGTTCCAGCACCCCGTGATAGAGATGGCCGGCGGCTTCCAGCTCGGCGAACACGGCATCGACCGCGCCGGATTCCACCAGCGCCCGTTCCGACGAGAAGACTTCCTGGGAAATACCAAGGGCTTGCAAGTCTTCCCTGACACGCTGCATCATCATGTCGACAGCGCGGTCACGGAATTCCGGCAGCCATTCCTCTTCCGGGCTGTCGGCCCAGCGGTCGCCGTCGGCCGCCGCGATGGCCTCGCCCGGCGCGACCAGGTAATCGCCGCCATACTCGATCTGCTTCTCCGCCACCATGCGGTCGAACCCGGCCTGGTCGAGCCGGCCGATGGCGACGAGATAGCGCTGCCGGACGGCGCGGGCCAGCGAGTCGATCTGGGCGCCGGCGTCGTTGATGTAATATTCCTTCGTCACCGCGTAGCCGGCCTTGTCGAGCAGGGCCGCGAGCGCGTCGCCCACCACCGCGCCGCGGGCATGGCCGACATGCAGCGGGCCGGTCGGGTTCGCCGAGACATATTCGACATTCACCTTCGCGCCACCGCCCATGGTGGAATCGCCGTAGGCGATGCCGGCCTTCAGGGCCTCGCCGATGCGCTTGCGCCAGAAGGCGGCATCGAGGCGCAGATTGATGAAGCCCGGTCCGGCGATCTCGACGCTCTCGACATCGCCATCGGCCCGCAGCAGCGCCGCGATGTCTTCCGCGAGGTCGCGCGGCTTCAGCCCGGCGGGCTTGGCCAGAACCATCGCCGCGTTGGTCGAAAGGTCGCCATGGGAGGCATCGCGCGGCGGCTCCATGGTCACGCGCTCGATCGCGGCGTCGGCCGGCAGGCGGCCGGAAGTCCGCAGCGAGTCGAGTTGCGCGAGAAGACGAGCGTGGAATTCGTTAAAGACGTTCATGTTCTGCCATTGCGCCCGGAACGGGGCGATTGCCGGATTTCGGATGAGCGGCGATGCCTAATACCTTGTCCCCCGTACATCAAGCCCCGCCCCGCCCTCAGGTCCGCGCATCCATGTCGAACAGCCGGCGGTGTTCCTCGATGGCGTAGCGGTCGGTCATGCCGGCGATGTAGTCGGCGACCGCGATGGCGGTCTTCTCGGTGCCCGACCCGTCGGTCTTGCGCCGCCAGTCCGGCGGCAGGGTATTCGGTTCGTCGAGGAACAGGCGGAACAGCTCCTGCACCAGCCGGCGCGCCTTGGACGCCATCCGGTTGACCCGGTAGTGGCGATACATCCGTTCGAACAGGAACCGCTTCAAGGCCTTGTTTTCCTTCTCGAAGTCGTCCGAGAAGGCAACCACTGCATGATCGAGGGCGCGGATGTCTTCGACCGTCCGCGGGTTCGCGGCGGACAGCCGTTGCGTGGTCTCGGCCAGCAGGTTGTGCACCATCAGGCCGATCAGGTCGCGCACGGCTTCCGAGATCAGCCGGCTCTCGTCGAGGTCCGGGAAGCGGCGGCGGAGATCGTGGAACACGGGGCCGACCAGCGGGACATCGTCGAGATCCTCGATCTCGAACAGCCCGGCGCGCAGGCCGTCCTCGATATCGTGGTTGTTGTAGGCGATATCGTCGGCGAGCGCGGCGACCTGCGCCTCGGCGCCGGCATAGGTATGCAGTTCGAGGTCGTGCTGGGCGTTGTATTCCGCCACCGCGCGCGGCAGGCCGACCGCCTCGCCCGGCGCGATCAGCGGGCCGTTATGCTTGGCGATGCCCTCCAGCGTCTCCCAGGTCAGGTTGAGTCCGTCGAAGGCGGCGTATTTCTCTTCCAGCTTGGTGACGATGCGCAGGCTCTGACCATTATGGTCGAAGCCGCCGAAGAACTTCATCACGTCGTTCATGCCGGCCTCCCCGGCATGGCCGAAGGGCGTGTGGCCAAGGTCGTGCGCCAGCGCCAGCGCCTCGGCAAGATCCTCGTTCAGCCCGAGCGCGCGCGAGGCGGACCGGGCGATCTGGGCGACCTCGAGCGAATGGGTCAGACGGGTTCGGTAATTGTCGCCCTCGTGATAGACGAAAACCTGGGTCTTGTATTCCAGCCGGCGGAAGGCGGCGGCATGGATGATCCGGTCGCGGTCGCGCTGATGCGGCGTGCGGGTAGCGCTTTCCG
>JAVKCR010000288.1:0-2461 GCA_040222645.1 Rhodospirillales bacterium | reverse complement strand
CCTTGCCTATGCGGTGGATCATGACGGTGACGGACGGCGCGACATCTGGCAGACGCAGGCCGACGTGTTCGCCTCCATCGCCAATTACCTCTCCCGTCTCGGATGGCGGGATGACGAGACCTGGGGCAGGGCGGTTCGCCTGCCAAAAGGATTCGACGAAAGTCTTGTCAGCCTCGATGTGGTCAAGGACATGGACACATGGCGCAGCCTCGGCGTGCTGGACGCCTCCGGAGGCGATCTTCCGAAGCGCAATCTTCCGGGGTCGGTGATCCGGCCCCGGCGCGGCGGTGACGCTGCGTTCCTGATCTATGGAAATTACCGCAGGCTGCTGAAGTGGAACTATTCGCACTTTTTCGGTATTTCGGTCGGCACCATTGCCGACCGGCTTGACATGCAATGAGAATTTCGAGGGGAAATGTGCCGAACGTGACCGGAAAGATCATAGGGTTTCCCGCCGGACTGGGTGGATTCCTGGCTAAAGCGGCGATGGTTGTCGTTCTTACGGCATTCGCCGCCGGATGCGCGGAGATCAACCTGCTGTCCCACGCGATCAAGGAATCCTTGCCGGATGACGAAGAGATGCAGGGCGAGGGGGGGCTGTACGGCACCTCCGGCGCCTACAAGGTCGGCAATCCCTACCAGATTTTTGGCAGCTGGTACCGGCCCGCAGTGGATTACGGTTATGACGAGACCGGCATCGCGTCGTGGTATGGGCCGAATTTCCACGGCAAGCAGACGGCAAATGGTGAACGCTACGACATGAATACGCTGACGGCGGCGCACCGGACGTTGCCATTGCCGAGTATCGTGCGCGTCACCAACCTGGAGAACGGTCGCTCCATCATCGTCCGGGTCAACGATCGCGGCCCGTTCGCGAAGGGGCGCATCATCGACATGTCGCGACTGGCAGCCGAGAAACTGGACATGATCGACAAGGGTACGGCCCGCGTGCGGGTTCGCATCCTGTCGCGTGAGAGCAGGATCCTGGCCGCGAGATTGCAGGGACAGACTTTGGCGTCGGGCGATACGACGAAGGTCGCTGCCGCACCGCGAACCAGGGTTGTTGCCGAATCCCTCGGCGGATCATCCGCACCGCCAACCCCGACACCGGTCGCGATCGCTCCGCCGCCGAAACCCGCTTCGCCGCCACCGCTGGTCGGCGTCAACCGTCCCTTGCCGGATACGGTGACCCGGACGGTGCCCGTCGCGACCGATATTTTCATTCAGGTCGGCTCCTTCACCGTCTATGACTATGCTCACCGGGCCAAGGCCCAGGTATCCGGTTATGGCGATACCGGGATATCCCATGCACTGGTCAATGGTCGTGACTATTTCCGGGTAAGGGTCGGGCCGGTTGGGTCGGTGGACGAGGCTGATCAATTGTTGGCCTCGGTCGTCCAGGCGGGATTCCCGGATGCCCGTATCGTGGTAGACTGACCGCGCGCCAAGGTGACGCGTCACAATATCGCCATTGCACCGGCGGAAAGTCCGGAAGCTCAGGAACGACAAGGTTCCGCCGAGACAGAAGGGAGATTGAAAGAATGGCTGCTTTTGCCCGACGTATCCTTGCACCGCTTGCTCTCTGCCTCGTGTTCGCCGCGCCCGGCACGGCCAGCTCCCTGGATACCGCTGCGAAACAGGCATTCATGATGGATGCGACCACCGGCGCCGTCCTGTTCGAGAAGAACGCCGACGAACTCATGCCGCCGTCTTCGATGAGCAAGATGATGACGGTCTACATGCTGTTCTCGAAGATCAAGCAGGGAACCGTCAGCCTTCAGGATACCTTTCCGGTAAGCGAGTATGCCTGGCGCAAGGGCGGCTCGAAGATGTTCGTCGAGGTGGGCAACCGGGTGAAGGTCGAGGATCTGATCCGTGGCATCATCATCCAGTCCGGCAATGATGCGAGCATCGTCGTCGCCGAGGCGCTGTACGGGTCCGAGGAAGCCTTCGCCCGTGAAGCCAACCAGAAGGCCCGTGACATGGGCATGACATCGACGACCCTGCGGAATGCAACCGGTTGGCCCGATCCGGAACACATGACGACTGCAAGGGACCTGGCAATCCTCGCGCTCCGGACGATCCGGGACTTTCCCGACCTCTACCAGTATTACAACGAGCGCAGCTTCACCTATGCCGGCATCCGCCAGGGCAACCGCAATCCGCTGCTGTACCGTAATATGGGTGCAGATGGCCTCAAGACCGGTCACACCGAAGCGGCCGGCTACGGCCTGACCTCCACGGTGGAGCGCAACGGCCGGCGCCTCATCCTCGTCGTGAACGGGCTCGAGAGCGTCAAGTCACGCGGCGCAGAATCAGAGCGCCTGCTGGAGTGGGGGTTCCGCGAATATACCAACGTCGAACTTTTCAGGGGCGGCGAGGTTGTCGAGAGCGCGGAAGTCTGGCTGGGCGACCGCAAGCGCGTGCCGCTGACCATCGACGAGGAGCTTGTGGTCACCAT
>JAVKCR010000287.1:0-12814 GCA_040222645.1 Rhodospirillales bacterium | reverse complement strand
ACTGGAAATTCGACCTGGAAAGCGGCGAGACCCTCGTCGGCGGCGATGCGCTCAGGCGCTACCCCGTCCGTATCGACGGCGACGACGTGCTGCTCGACCTCGCCGATCCGCCGACGGCGGAGATCGTGACGAAGGCGCTCGACGGGCTTGCCGACGCCTTCGACCGGCATGAGTACGACCGCATGGCGCGCGAGATCGCCCGCATCGCCAGGGCCGGCGGTGACATCCTGGAGGCCGTCCGCGAAGCGATCCGCCGCCGCCACGACCATTTCGAATTCGGCACCAGCCACGCCTTCGCCGCCGCCCCCGACTGGCTGGCGCTGGCCGCGACGGCGCCGGACGATTCCGTCCGCCAGGTCGCCGCCATGACCGAGATCGCGGGCCATATCGCCTGGGACACGCGTTTCTGCCCGACCTACCCCTACCCGGAGGGATCGCAAGCCTGGTCGGCGGACGGGTTCGTCGCGGCGATCGAGGCGGAAGATGAGGCGACCGCGATGCGGATGCTGCGCGGCGCGTTGGCGCAGGGCCTTGGCTTTGCCGATATCGCGCCGGCCTTCTACCGGGCGGCCCTGGCGCATTACCAGGATTTCGGTCATGCGCTGATCTACAGCGTCAAGGCCGGGGAACTGATCGAGAAACTCGGTGACGGAATCGCCGAACCCCTGCTCCTCGCCCTCACCCGCTCGCTGGTCTACGCAACGCGGGAGGACCTGATCCCGGAGTTCCGCGCCTATCGTCCGGCACTGGAAAGCTGGGTATCCGGCGACGGCCCGGCTCCGGCAGCAGAAGAACTCCGCCGGGAGTCGGTCGCCGGCGTGCTGAACCGCCTCGCCGGGTCCGGCGGTCAGCCGGAGGCGATCTATGACAGCCTGCTCGAATCCGCGGCATGGCAGATGCTGCATTTCGACGTCGCGATCCAGGACCGGACCGACGCCCCGGTCGGCAGCAACGTCAACTGGCTCGATTTCACCCACGCCATCACCTTCGCCAACGCGGTACGCATCGCCTGCCGCAGCTGCCCGGACCTCTGGCCGGCAGGGCTGCTGCAGATCGGCTGCTTCCTCGGGCGCAACAGCGGCCACCTTGATACCGAACAGGACACCGCCCGCTGGCAAGTCGCCGACCCGGCAGGCTTCTACGACGAGAAGCTCGAAAGCCTGTTCGACCACGCACAGCCGGAATACATCGTCTCGGCGCATCTCGTGAAACTGCTGACCGCGGCGAAGATCGAGACCGGGGCGCGGCCCGGCCGGCCCTGGGCGCCAGTGCTCGCGGCCTCCGTGAACCGCTTCCTCGGCGAGCCGCTGAAGCGCAAGCATGTGCTGCGCACCGCGCGGCAGGCAATCGGCTTCGTCGCCCGCGAGGGTTGAGCAGGCAGCCTGCCGCTTGGCGCGCGGGCTGGCGGCGGTCTAGTATCCGGAGAACCGAAGACAGGGCGGAACCGACAGATGGCCGAAGCAGCCGAACACGGCGGAGAGAGCGACAGGGGCGCGGCGACCAACCTCGAATTCGTCACGCTGAAGCTGCGCGACATGATCCTGTCCGGCGCCTTCCGTCCCGGCGAACGCATCGCCGAGATCCCGCTCGCCGAACAGCTCGGCGTGTCGCGCACCCCGGTCCGCCTCGCGCTCAACATCCTCGAGCAGGAAGGGCTGCTGACCGGCGCCAGCCGGCGTGGCTTCGCGGTCAGCGCCTTCTCCATCGACGAGGTCGCCGACGCCATCGACACCCGCGGCGTGCTGGAGGGGATGGCCTGCCGGCTGGTCGCCGAACGCGGCCTGCCGGACCTGGCCCGCGAGGCGCTGGAACAGTGCATGGAGGAAAGCGCGGCCATCCTCGCCAAGGGATATCTCTCCTACGAGGACACCGCCGAATGGACGAAGGTGAATGTCCGCTTCCATGCCGCGATCATCGGGGCATCCGGCAACCGGGCGCTGGCCAAGGCCATCGAAACCAACGACCGGATTCCGCTGGCGGCCGCCGGCGCGCTCGCCTTCAACCTGCATGCGCCGGACCTGATGCTGTCGGCGGTGCGCAAGAGCCACGACGAACATGCCGCGATCCTGCAGGCGCTGCTGCGCGGCCAGGGTGCCCGCGGCGAGGCGCTGATGCGCGAGCATGCCTACCGGTCGCGCGAGGCAAAACGCCAGGCTTTCGACGACATGAAGGCAAAACGCGGTTTCACCGACCTGCCCGGTCTCGACCTCGTGACCTCGGGCTGACCGCCCGGTAGACAGCGCCTTACTGGAAGACGATGCGCGGGCCGGCCTTCTCGAGCTTCGGCTCGACCTTCTCCCAGATCTTCTTCGCAATCTCGCGATAGACCTTCGCGTGCGGGCTGTCCGGCTTGGAGACAGTGATCGGCTGTCCGCCGTCGGAGGTCACCCGGATATCGAGATGCAGCGGGATCTCGCCGAGGAAATCCATGCCCAGCTTCTGCGCCTCGGCGCGGGCGCCGCCATGGCCGAAGATCTCCGTCCGTTCACCGCAGCTCGGGCAGAGGAAATAGCTCATGTTCTCGATCAGCCCGAGCACGGGCACGTCGACCTTGCGGAACATGTTGAGGCCCTTGCGCGCGTCGAGCAGCGCGATGTCCTGCGGGGTCGACACGATCACCGCGCCGGCCAGCGGCACGTTCTGCGACATGGTGAGCTGGGCATCGCCGGTGCCCGGCGGCATGTCGACGACGAGGATGTCGAGTTCCCCCCACATCACGTCCTTCATCATCTGCTGCAGCGCGCCCATCACCATCGGGCCGCGCCAGATCCTCGGCGTGTCTTCCGCGACCATGAAGCCGATCGACATCACCTTGATCCCGTAATTTTCCATCGGCATCAGCACCTTGCCGTCAGGCGAGGAGGGCCGGCCGGAAATCCCCATCATGCGGGGCATCGAGGGGCCGTAGATGTCGGCGTCGAGCAGCCCGACCTTCAGGCCGTTCAGCGAGAGACCGAGCGCGAGATTGGCCGCCGTCGTCGACTTGCCGACGCCGCCCTTGCCGGACGCCACCGCGACGATGGCGCGCACCCCCGGCAGCAGCGCGTCGGTCTCGCCCGCACGGGTGCGGCCATGGGACGCGCCCTTCTCCTGCGCCGGCGCTTCGTTCCCGCCGGAACGCTCCGCCGTCAGCACCACGGTCGCCGACAGCACGCCCGGCAGATCGTGCACCGCCTTTTCCGCGGCCTTGCGGAGCGGCTCCATTTCCCTTCCGCGTTCCGCGGGGACTTCCAGCGCGAATCCGACATGCCCGTCCTTCACCATCAGGCCGGATATCATGCCGAGCGAGACGACATCCGACTTCCGGACCGGGTCGATAACGCCTTTCAGGGCGTCGAGAATCTGCTGGTTGGTGATGTCGGACATACTTGAAAACCTTGTTTTTCCGCCAATATTGGCATTGTGATCGCGTCCCCGGTCATTGCGGCTGCGGGGCGCGTGTCATATAAGGCGCTCGGAGCGCCATTGCAAAGCGCAGGGAACGACAACCCGAAGGGAACAATATATGCCTTGGAATCAACAGGGCGGCGGCGGCCCGTGGGGCGGCGGCGGCAATAACGGCGGTAGCCCATGGGGCAAGAAGCCCTCCGGCGGCGGCGGCGGAGGTGGCGGAACCCCGCCCCCCGTTATCGAGGAAATGCTCCGCAAGAGTCAGGACAAGCTGCGTCGGGTCTTGCCCGGCGGCTTCGGCGGCGGCAAGGGACTGATCATCGCCGGCATCATCGCTGTACTCGTCTGGGGCGCCAGCGGCTTCTATCGCGTACAGCCGGGCGAGGAAGGCGTGCAGCTGCTGTTCGGCGAATTCAACAGCCGTACATCGTCTGGTCTGAACTACTGGTTCCCGGCGCCGTTCGGCGGCGTCGACATCGTCGACGTGGAAAGCATCCGCCGCGTGCAGATCGGCTATTCCGGCCAGAGCGGCCGGGGCCGCGACAACGCCTCGGAAAGCCTGATCCTGACCGGCGACCAGAACATCGTCGACATGGATGTCGATGTTCTTTGGCGGGTTTCCGATGCCGCCAACTACATCTTCAACGTCCGCGACCCGGAAACCACGGTGAAGATCATGGCGGAAAGCTCGCTGCGCGAGGTGGTCGGCCAGACCACGCTCGACAACGCCCTGACCGAAGGTCGCGCCGAGGTACAGGCCCGCACCCAGGCGGTGCTGCAGCAGACGCTGGACCAGTATCAGACGGGCATCGAGATCACCAACATCCAGCTGCAGAAGGCGGACCCGCCGCAGCCGGTCATCGACGCCTTCAACGAAGTCCAGCGCGCGCGCCAGGACAAGGAGCGCCTGCAGAACGAGGCCGAAGCCTACCGCAACAGCGTGGTGCCGGTTGCCCGAGGCGAGGCGCAGAAGATGATCCAGGGGGCGCAGGCCTACAAGGAGAAGGTCACGGCGGAAGCCGAGGGTGAGGCGCAGAAGTTCCTGTCGGTCTACGAGACCTACAAGGGCTCGAAGGACATCACCCGCCAGCGCATCTTCCTCGAGACCATGGCCGAGATTTACGGCAAATCGAGCAAGATCATCATCGACGGCAATGCCAGCGGCGGCTCGGGCGTGGTCCCGTACCTGCCGCTCGACCAGTTGCAGAAGCGGGGTGCCCAGCAATGAAAAACGTGAAACTGCTCATCGCGGGCGGCATCATCGTCGTCATCGGCGTCATCGCCTCTGGCGCGCTGTTCACCGTGCATCAGACCCAGCAGGCGCTGGTGCTGCAGTTCGGCAACCCGGTCCGGGCGATCACCGAACCCGGCCTGAACTGGAAACTGCCCTTCGTCCAGTCGGTCGAGTTCTACGAGAAGCGCGTGCTCAATCTCGACCCGCCGGTGCAGGAAGTCATCCTGGCCGACAAGAAGCGCATCATGGTCGATTCCTTCGTCCGCTACAGGATCTCGGACATCCTCGAGTTCCGCAAGACGGTGCGCGACGAGATCGGCCTGCGCGGCCGCTTCTCGGGCATCGTCAATTCCGCCATGCGTGAAGTGATGGGCCGCCTGGACCTTGTCGACCTGCTGTCGGAAAAGCGTGACGACGTGATGCGGCGCATCAACGCCGCGGTTAACGAGGAAGGCAAGCGCTACGGCATCGAGGTGCTCGACGTGCGTATCGGGCGCACCGAACTGCCGGAGCAGATTTCGCGCAACGTCTATGACCGGATGATCACCGAGCGTCAGCGCGAAGCCAACAAGCTCCGCGCCGAAGGCGAGGAAATCGCCGCCCGCATCCGCGCCGAGGCCGACCGTCAGCGCACGGTCATCGTCGCCGAAGCGGAACGCGAAAGCGCGATCACCAGCGGTCAGGGCGATGCGGAGAAGGAACGCATCCTGCGCGACGCCTACCAGTCCGACCCGGAGTTCTTCTCCTTCTACCGCTCGATGGAGGCCTACCGGAAGGCACTGGCCGACGGCAGCACCTCGCTGGTGCTGTCGCCTGACAGCCAGTTCTTCAAGTACTTCCAGGGCTCCGTGATGCAGCCCTAGGCACGACCCTACAAAGCCGTCTCGAACGGGGCCGGTCCGCGCAAGCGGGCCGGCCCTTTCGCTGTCAGTCCTCCGGCAGACGCCAGACCGCCAGCAGGTTCGCCGTCCAGATTTCCGGATGATAGCTCAGCAGGCCGGCAAGCAGGCCGTTGACCAGCCGCTCCTTGAAACGCCGGAACGCGCGGCCCGGCTCCTGGGGCGCCACCGTCTCGCAGTGCCAGCCGGTCAGCATCGCCAGCTCGCGGATGCGGCCCGGCCCGAGCGGCGTGACATGGTCGAAGGTGCCGAAGAACATGCGCAGACCCCAGGGCGATTCGACGTTCGGCACCCGCAGCATCAGCCTGCCGCCGGGTTTGAGGAAATCCTTCAGCCGTTCGAGCAGGGCCGTTAGCGCTGAAATCTCGATATGCTCGGCGACGTCCAGCATGACGATTCGGTCGAAGCGCCGGCCGGCGAGCGGGCCGGTGAGCAGCGCCGCGACATCGTCGAGATGGATCTCCGCGCGCGTCAGGTCGGAAAGCGATGCCGCGAGTTGCTCGTCCATGTCGAGACCGACGATCTCCGCATAGCCGCGATCCTCCAGATAACGCAGGAACAGGCCGCTGCCGCAGCCGATCTCGAGCACGCTCATGGTGGTGTCAGCCCCGGTCAGCGCGGCGAATTCCCGGTCATATTGCCGGCGGTGCTTCGTCTTGTAGCCGGTCGCGTCGCGGTCGCGGTGCGACTTGTAGAATTCCCGGCGTTGCGCGGCGTCGAGCATCCGGCCCAGGCCCTCGTGAGCTGACAAAGAAAATCCGGACGGCAGGGTGACGCCCGCCGCCCGGATTTGCAATCAGACCTGAAACGTCGGGTTATGCCTCAGGCGAGGTTCGCCTTGAAGTGGGCGATCGTGCGTTCCCAGGCGATTTTCGCCTGTTCCTCGTTGTAGCGCGGGGTCGAGTTGTTGTGGAAACCGTGCTTGGTGCCGGGATAGACATGCATCTCGAAGGTTGCGCCGGCGGCTTCGAGGGCGGGCTTGTAGTCGGCCTGCATGGCGTTGATGCGCGGATCGTCCTCGGCATACTGGATGACCAGCGGCGCCTTGATCTTCGGCACATCCTCGGTCTTCGCCGCCGCGCCGTAGAACGGTACCCCGGCATTGAGGTCCGTACCCATCTCGACCGCGAGCCGGTTGACCACGCCGCCGCCGTAGCAGAACCCGGTGGCGCCGAGCTTGCCGTTCGACAGCGCATGCGCCTTGAGGAACTTCGCGCCGTTCATCAGGTCGGTGAACAGCTTGTCGCCGTCGAGGCTGCGCTGCATGTCGCGGCCGTCATCGTCATTGCCCGGATAGCCGCCGATCGGCGAGAGACCGTCAGGAGCAAAGGCGAGGAAGCCCTCGGTCGCCGCGCGTCGTGCGACATCCTCGATATACGGGTTGAGACCCCGGTTCTCGTGGATCACGAGCACCGAGGGGAACGGCCCCGTGCCGGTCGGCTGCACCAGGTAGCCGCGCATCTTGCCCGAGGTGCCGCCCGGCGAATCGTACTCGACATAGATCGCCTTGATGCGCGGGTCGGTGAAGGAGACCATCTGCGCTTCCGCGTAGCGCGGCAGGAGCGCCTGCGCCATGGCGAGCGCGGAACCGCCGATCACGGGAATCGCCGCCGCGCGTTTCAGGAAATCGCGGCGCTTCATGCTGGAATGGCAGTACTGGTCGTAAAGCCGGTAGATTCGGGGATCGATATCTTCGGGGGACATGTGGTTGCTCCTCTCCCTGTGGAACGTGATCCGTTCAAGATGGAAGCATCGCACGGAACACGGGTTTCACCCGATGAAATCTGTGTGAGGAGTGACCGGTTCAAGAAGAAACGGCGCCGGCGCCGGCATGGCGGCGAGCCTTCAGACGTCGGGCTTCCCGGCCCGGATGTCGTCGACCAGCACCTGGCGAAGTTCCGGCGTCACCACCGGCCTTGTACCGAACCAGTGATGAAAGCCGTCGACAGCCTGGTGCAGCAGCATGCCGAGACCGTCGACCGTGCGGTGCCCGCGGGCCTTGGCCTGTTTCAGCAGGTCGGTCTCCAACGGCACGTAGATCACGTCATGCACGACCGCCGACGGCTTCAGCGTCGCGAGATCGAGTTCCAGAGGCGGACTGCCATGCATGCCGAGCGAGGTTGTGTTGACCAGAATGTCGGCATCGCGCATCAGCCAGGGCAGCGCGTCGAGGCCATGACCGGTCATGCCGCCGAAATGCGCCGCGAGCCCTTCCGCCTTTTCGGTCGTGCGGTTGGCGAACGCCACCGTCAGGCCGCGCGATTTCATTGCAAAGGCCGCCGCCCGCGCCGCGCCGCCGGCGCCGATGACGACCGCCTTGCCGGCATCCCTGTCCCAGCCAGGGGCCAGTTCGTCGAGATTGCCCAGCACGCCGGTCCAGTCCGTATTGCCGCCGACCAGGCTGTCGCCCTCCCACCAGATGGTGTTGACGGCGCCGAGCGCCTCGGCTGCCGCGTCGATACGGTCGAGATGGGGGATCACGGCAAGCTTGTGCGGCACCGTGACGTTGCCGCCGACCCAGCCGGCATCACGGAAGCCGTCGAAGAAGCCGTCGAGCGCCTCGGGTGCGACCTCGGCATGCTCGTAGGAACCCTCGATAGCGTATTTCTTCAGCCAGTAGCCGTGCAGCATCGGCGAGCGGGAATGCTTCACCGGATAACCCATCACGAAGGCACGCGTCTTCTTCACCCTGAACTCCCTTCCCGTCGCAACTTGGTGCCGGGTTCGTTCCCCGCCTCGCGGCATGTCTTCCTGTCCGCGCGCCTGTCCGGCCGGCATGACGTTACCAGCGGCAATGCCGACGATTCAAAGACAAACAGCGAAATCACATTGGTTCCGGCTATTGTTCAAACGGCCCGGACAGCCCTCTCCGGCAAAGCCGCAAACGCATTGTCGGCCTTCCACCAGCCGGACCAGCGACCCGAATTCCCGCCGCGCGGCAGAGCGCGGCAACGGCCAAGCCGGCGCCCACACCGACGGTCGGGCCGGTACGCGGAATGCGGCCCCGCGACGAAGTGCCAGGTTTCCCCGACCGGGTGGCGCCCGGAGACCGGCGGCAGTCTCCCGGCAATCATCAACGGGAGCAACCCGGCGCCGGCTAGTCGGTCAGCGTATAGGTATTGAGGTCGCAGAAATCGTAGTCGAGTTCCTCGACGCTGGTCTCGTCGTTGAAGGTGACCAGCATGTCGTAGGAGCAGGTGGAGAGGCCGTCGGCGATGGTGACGGTGGCGGTCTCGCCCGCCAGCAGCACGTCGAGGCCGAGGATGTTCTCGCCCCAGTTGTCCGTCGAGACCGGAGATATCTGGAGCCTGATCACCACGGCGCTGGAATTGTTGACGAGGACGAATTTCAGGTCTTCCGCCTGCGCGGCGACGGACAGCAATGACAGCAAGCCAGCGGCAATCCATCTTCTCAGGTTTCCCATGCCTATTCCCCGTTTCGAAAGGTGGATGGACAAGGCTCGAGCCGGGCCGGCTTCCGCCACGGCGACGATGCCGGCTTTCGGGAATCCGCGCTAGAGAAATCGTCTTGCGCCGCCGGTGCCCGCGCCCGCCCGCCCCCCGCATCCAGCCCTTGCGCCGGGCAACGCCCGCCTGTATGGTCCGGCACCCTGCAATCAGGCGCTCAGCACCCGTAGCTCAGCTGGATAGAGCGCTGCCCTCCGAAGGCAGAGGTCAGAGGTTCGAATCCTCTCGGGTGCGCCAAATTTTTCAATGAGTTATGTGTGGATAGCGATTGCGGGGGACAAAGCTCGCAACTAAATAGCAATCTTATGAACAATCCTTGATCGACCTGCATGGCAATGCATGCAATTGATCGAAGCGAACCGGAACCATAGTCTCCGGGTGTTCCGGATATCTCAGGAAATCAGTTGCAGGCTCCATTCCCTGAATCCGTGGCACTCCAGTCTACAAGGAAACCTGCCAGCACGAATAAAACCGAGCTACCGCTGGATTGGATTCAACGATCAGGCTCAGCACCTGCGCAGCGCCAGGGATTCCCGGTCAGGTACCGCCTGGTGACCCGGAATGCCGGAACAACGCCAATCACAGAACCGGCAGATCTACTGCTGAACAACAATGATCACCCAAATTGCGTAATCGCAAATACGCTACCTGCAATCCCGATAGGTTGACGCATCATCTCAACTGAGGAGCCAGTCAATGAGCAGAATACTCATTCCAGCCTTGATCATCACCGCCATGCTGTCGCTGCCGGCAGCCGCTCAATCACCGGCCGGTGACGCCGCGGCCGGCGAAAAGGTCTTCAAGAAATGCGCCGCCTGCCATTCGGCGGCCGAAGCGAAGAACAAGATCGGACCTCATCTCGTGGGTGTCACCGGTCGCGCGGCAGGATCGGTGGAAGACTTCAAGTACTCGAAAGCACTGACCGAAGCCGCTGCCGGCGGCCTCGTCTGGACCCCCGAGAAGATGGCCGAGTACCTGAAGAAGCCGTCGGCGATGATCAAGGGCACAAAGATGTCCTTCCCCGGCCTCAGGAAAGACCAGGAAATCGCAGATCTGCTCGCCTACCTGGAAAGCCTGCAGAAGTAGCCACCTGCAAACACCCGCCCTGACGGCCGGATTCATGGTCTGGCCGGCAGGGCGGGCAAAGGTGGCGGTTTCACCCCACGGTCCGGCCCAGCGCCAGTTCGTGGCCGTCATGGCGCCTTGCGATGAATGTCGCATCCGGGAAGGCGCCGGCCAGTCTGTGCAGCCCGTCGTCGTCCAGCATCACCGCCGCTGTTGACAGACCGTCCGCGATCACCGCTTGGCCGTGAACAACGCTGATACGTTCCCAGTGCGGCATCGCCGGCTGGCCGGTCAGCGGGTTGAGGATATGCCCCGCGCCGTTCTCGAACCGCATGCCGTGTGTCGACGAGGTCGCGACGGCGGTATCCGACAGGCTGACACTCTCTTCCGCCGGCAGATCTCCACGCGCGGCGAGACCAACCACCCAGTCCTTGCCGGTGGCATCCTGACCAAGTGCGGCGATCTCGCCGATATCGACGATGGCGTCCCGAACCCCTTCGTCACGGAACATCGCGACGACCCGATCGGTGATGAAACCCTGCGCAATACCGTTCAGCGTGAGCTGCATGCCACGGTTGCCGAACCGGACAGACCTTTCCTCGAACGTGACGGCGTTCCATCCGACGAGTTCCAGCGCCCCCGCGATGTCGCGCTCGGATGGGGAACCACCTGACTTCGCATAGATCGACCAGAGCGGCTGTATGGTCGGGTCGAACAGGCCGCCCGTTCCGGCATGGATTGCCCGGACGGTTGAAAACAGCTGGAGCGTTTCCGGTGGCGGGTAGACCAGAGCGCCATACCGGTTCAGGGCCGAGAGCGCGCTCGTGGGGCGGTAGAGGCTGAAGATGCCTTCAAGCCGGTCGATTTCCTCACGCACCAAGCGGACAAGCGCCGTGGCGCGGTTCTCGGGGAGCCCCGCAATGACGATCCGCACCGACGCGCCGAGGGCAACGCCACGCCAGACCACCGGAGCGGAGGCCATCACCCCGGGCGACATGGCGGCGGTTGCCATGCCCGCGGTGATGCTGATGAAGCGCCTGCGCGAGAGTTTCATTTCATGCTCCCGTCATGCTGCGCGTTCTGCGGACCGATATCGACAGGCGAAAGAACGTACGAATCCGCGACCTCTCCGATCCGGACCACCTGCCCACCATGTTCCAGGGCAAAGGCGTCGGCCTGCTCACGCGCGCCGAAGGGAATCGCCTCCGGCGCCCCCATGCCACCGGACCGGCGGCTGCCGATGACCAGCCATGCCTGGTCGATATCGAGCCAGTTGTCGGTGCCTGGCTGCTCCCAGCTTTGCGCCCGGCCCATGTCGTTGACATAGATCGCGACGGGCTCGTGGGTTTCCTCGGGCAGCCGCGTATAGGCGATGGCGTCACGCACCTGGGTGAACCAGACGGGATGTTCCATGCCCTTGAGGTGGATCTGGGCCTTGGGACCGTCATGCTCGAGCAGCCCCATGTTGCAATAGTGGCCAAGCGCTTCCTCCGTCAGGAGAACCGGGGCCGGCTTGACGGCGACAGCTTCCTTGTCGCTGCAGGCGGCCGCCAGCGACAGGCCGAGGACGGCGAGCAGAACGGCGGGCAAACTTCTGGTCATGGCTGCACCCTTTTCAGAATGAAGGTCGAAACGCCGAGGGCGATCACGGCCCAGAGCAACGGGCTGAGGATCGCAAGCTCCGGCAGGAAGGGAATGAAGTCGCCGGTCGCGGCAAGGCCGGTCGCGGCGGCGCCGGGATCGAGCGCCGCCATGTTGAAGACCCGGAAGGCGTCCGCCGGGTTGGCGACGAGAAGGTAGGGGAAGACATTCCTGGCGAAGACACCGTCGGAACTCGCCAGCAGGCCGCCGAGCAAAGCCAGGTCATAGAGCACGACCGCCAGCAGCCAGATCGCCACGGCGAGCGCCGCGGCGGTGCCGGTCTGGCGTACGCTGGCGCTCGCGACATAGCCGATCGCGATGAAGGTGGCGCCGAGAACGATCGAGGTGACGATCAGCCGCACCATGTCGCCGACGCCTTCGCTACCGGCCTGCCCGGCGGAAACGAATGCCGCGGCCCCCGCGATGCCGTACCCGATCACCACCGCGACCGCGAGCACGGCGAGATGACCGAGAAACTTGCCGATCAGAACCTGGCCGCGGGAGACCGGGCTGGCGAGCGTCAGCTGCAACGTGCCCCGGTCGATTTCCCCGGCGATGGCGTCGAACGACAGCAGCAGCGCGATCAGCGGCACCAGGTAGACCGAGAGGGTCGACAGGGAAGCCGCGACCACGGTCAGCGGGCTGACCGTCGTCTCGCCGGTCGGCGCGCTGCCCAGCAGCACGAGCAGCAGCGCGAAGACGAGCAGGATCAGCGACGACAACAGGATCCACCGGTTGCGGAAGCCGATCCGGAGTTCAGTGCCGGCAATGGCCAGGACAGCGTTCATCCCACGGCTCCTTCATCCTCGGTTTGTTGCAGGAAGTAGCGGTAGATCTCGTCCAGGCTCGGCGGGTAGACATCGACATCGTCGATTGCATCCCCGAGCGCCGAGATGGCCGACAGCCGGGCCATCTTGTCCGGCCGGGGACAGGCGAATTCGACCGAAATCCCGTTGACCCGCTCGCCGCCGAAAGCGCGGTGGATGTTCTCGACCTCCGCCGCATTGGACCGGACCCGGATGCGGACCGGCAGGTTGGCGGACCTCTGGAGGTCGGCGAGCGGTGCATTGGCGACGAGTTCGCCACGGCGCAGGATCGCCACGCGATCCGTCCGGGCC
>JAVKCR010000286.1:0-12834 GCA_040222645.1 Rhodospirillales bacterium | reverse complement strand
GTTGGTCGGAGTGAGAGGATTCGAACCTCCGGCCCCTTCCTCCCGAAGACAGTGCTCTACCAGGCTGAGCTACACTCCGACCGAGCCGGCCCCTGCGGGCCGGGGCGGTTATATAACGCCCCCGTCACCATAGGGCAAGCGGTGGAATCGCATTCGATCCGCCGGCCCGGAATGGATGTTCAATGGGCGCGGCTGATGCAGAAATCGACGATGTCGATCAGCGCCTTCTTGTAGGGTCCGGCGGGGAAGATGCCGAGCGCGTCGCGCGCCATGGCGCCGTAATGCCGCGCCCGTTCCACCGAGTCCGCCAGCGCGTTGTGGCTCTTGATCAGGGTCATGGCGTGGTCGAGGTCGTCCTCGCCGATATCCTGGTCTTCCATGGTGCGCTTCCAGAAGGCGCGTTCCTCCGCATTGCCGCGGCGGAAGGCGAGCACCACCGGCAGGGTGATCTTGCCATCGCGGAAATCGTCGCCGATCGCCTTGCCGAGATCCGCCTGCCTGGCGGAATAATCGAGCACGTCGTCGACGAGCTGGAAGGCGATGCCGAGATTGAGGCCGTAGGCGCGCAGCGCCTCCTCCTCGACCGCCGGGCGCTCGGCGACCACCGCGCCGACCTCGCAGGCCGCCGCGAACAGCGCCGCGGTCTTGGCCGTCACCACCTCGAGATAGGCGGCTTCCGAGGTTTCGGTGTCGTTGGCGGTGATCAGCTGCAGCACCTCGCCCTCGGCGATGGTGGAGGAGGCCTTCGACAGGATCGCCAGCACCTTCAGCGAGCCGTCGGCCACCATCAGCTCGAAGGCGCGGCTGAACAGGAAATCGCCGACCAGCACGCTGGCCTTGTTGCCCCAGATGGCGTTGGCCGAATCGCGGCCGCGGCGCAGCGCGCTCTCGTCGACCACGTCGTCATGCAGCAGGGTCGCGGTATGGATGAACTCGACGCAGCCCGCGAGCCCGATATGGCGCTCGCCCTCGTAGCCGCAGAGCCGGGCCGCGGCGAGCGTCATCAGCGGGCGCAGCCGCTTGCCGCCGGCGGCCACGATATGGCCGGCCAGCTGCGGGATCAGCGCCACCGGCGATTGCATGTTCTGGACGATGAGGCGGTTGACGCCCTTGATATCCTCGGCGACCAGGCCCTGGAGCTGGTCGAAGGCATCCTTGCCGTTGTTGTCGTCCCGATCGAGGCTGACTACGATTCCCACGTGATTGTCCCGGTTGCCTTTCCTGTGCGATACCGGGAGCATAGAAGCCAGGGGGTTAACCGGCAACCACGCCGCGCCGGAATCCGGGGATGTCTGTCACATGAAGGAAGTCCTGCGAACCAGCGATGCGGTCGAGATCACCTGGGCGGAGGCGATCCTGCGCGCCGCGGGTATCGAGTGCGTCGTGTTCGACCAGCATATGAGCATCCTCGAGGGGTCCATCGGGGCGTTGCCGCGCCGCGTCATGGTGGCCGACGAGGACCTGTTCCTCGCCCGCCGGGTGATCGAGGAGGCCCGGCCCGAATACGGCGGCAGCGACGATACGGAATGAGCCTCGACGACATTCCCTTCCCGACCACCACCGACCGGCTGCTGGGCGGGCGGGTGATGCTGCGCCAGCCGGAGAAGGGCTACCGCTCGGCCATCGACCCGGTGCTGCTCGCCGCCGCGGTCGACGCGCCGGAGGGCGCGCGCATCGTCGATATCGGTGCGGGCGCCGGGCAGGCGGCGCTCTGCCTCGCCGCGCGCCGGCCCGACCTGCACATCGCCGCGCTCGAACTGCAGGCACCACTGGCCCGCCTGGCCCGGGAGAACGCCGGGTCGAACGGCATGGAAGTCGAGGTGGTCGAGGGCGACCTGCATGGCGAGCCGCCGCCCTTCGGGGGGGCGCGCTTCGACGTCGCCATCACCAACCCGCCATTCTGGCGCGCCGGCGAGAGCCGCCCGTCGCCCGACCCGGTGAAGCGCATCGCCACCATCGAGGGGCCGGAGGGGCTCACCGGCTGGATGCTGGCCTCGGCGCGGCTGCTGACTTCCTCCGGCCGGCTGCTGGTCATCCATTCCTCCGCCCGGCTCGGGGATGTGCTGGCGGGCGGGCGGCATGCCGGTTTCCGCGCCATTGCGGTTTTCCCTCTCTGGCCAAAGGCCGGCGAGAAGGCTAAACGGGTCATCGTCGCCCTCGACCGGCACGGTCCGGAGAACGTCCGGCGGTCAGAGGGGCTGGTGCTGCATGACGGGGATGGCCGCTACACGGCGGAGACGGAATGCATCCTCAGGGACGGCATCGCGCTCTCGGCGATAACGGATTTTGGTAATCCGGTGTGACGCAGCCTATATAATGGCGGAACACCGCAGCGAAGGCAGAAAGCCCGAAGCATGTCACAGTCGCAACTGATCATCTCCATCGCATCGATCGCCGCGATCCTGGTCGCCGGCTATTTCGTCTATTATCTCGCCAGCATCGCGACCGACCTCTACCAGCTCAAGATCGAGCTGAAGCGCGAGACCGAGGAACGCATCGCCGACCTGCTGAAGCAGGTCGAGAACCGTATCGTCGACCGGTCGAAGTGGATCCGCGAGAATCTGCGCGAGGAGAACCAGCGCAGCCTCGGCGAATTGCGCACCGCGCTGGAGGAGGCCGTGCGCGACGGCGACGAACGGATTGCCGGCCTGCGCCTGCAGCTGGAGGGCGTGGAGAAGAAGCTCGCCGACCTCGAGCAGCGCATCCAGACCGCCCCGGCGGAAACCGGGATCGCGAAGCCGGCGCCGCAGCCCGAATCGGCGCCCGCGCCGGTGTCAGACCCGGTGCCGGACAATGTCGAATATATCGGCGATGCCCATGACCCGGCGACGACGCCGACCATGGTCGCCGCCCGCGAAACCACGTCACGCCGCAAGGCGAAGGGATAGAATGACCCGTCTTTTCTCGAACCTGAAACTGCCGGCCATCCTGATCCGGCGGCGTCCCCGCGTGGCCGTGCTCAGGCTTTCCGGCGCCATCGGCCAGACCGGCGCCTTCCGCCGTGGCCTCAGCCTCGATGCACTGGCGCAACCCATCGCCAGCGCCTTCTCCTCCAGCCGCACCGAGGCCATCGCGCTGGCGATCAATTCGCCGGGCGGCTCGCCGGTGCAATCCTCGCTGATCCAGAAGCGCATCCGCCAGCTGGCCGACGAGAAGAAGAAGCCGGTCTTCGCCTTCGTCGAGGATGTCGCGGCGTCCGGCGGCTACTGGCTCGCCATGGCGGCGGACGAGATCCATGCCGATGCCGGTTCCATCGTCGGGTCGATCGGCGTGGTCTCCGCCGGCTTCGGCTTTACCGAGGCGATCGCGAAGCTGGGCATCGAGCGGCGCATGCATACCGCCGGCACCCGCAAGGCCATGCTGGACCCGTTCCAGAAGGAGCGCCCGGCCGACGTCAAGAAGCTGAAGGAACTCCAGGCCGACCTGCATGCCCTGTTCCAGGAGCTGGTGCGCGAACGCCGTGGCGAGCGCCTGAAGGGTGCAGAGGCCGACCTGTTCTCCGGCGATGTCTGGACCGGCCGCCGGGCCCTCGAACTCGGCCTGATCGACGGCATCGGCGACCTGCGCTCGGTGATGCGCGAGAAGTACGGCGAGAAGGTCCGCCTCAACCTGGTCAACGGCCCGAAGGGTGGCCTGCGCAAGCTGTTCGGCGGCGAGAGCCTGCTGCCGCCGGACCTGCCGGGCGAGATCGTCGCGGCGATCGAGGAACGCGCGCTCTGGAGCCGCTTCGGGCTCTGACCTCGCCGCCTGCTACAGCGGTTCGCCGCGCATCAGCCGCGGCAGTTCTCCCACGCTTCCCATGGCATGGCGCATGAACATCCGGCGCACCGGCGGCAGCCGGTTGACGATGCCGAGCCCGAGGTCGCGCGCCAGTTTCAACGGCGCGATGTCGTTGGAGAACAGCCGGTTCAGCAGGTCGGTGACGGCGATCATCGCGCCGTTGTCGAAATGCCGCCAGCGCTCGTAGCGCGCCAGCACGTCCGCCGCCCCGATATCGAGCCCGACCCGGCGCGCATCGACCAGCTGTTCGGCGAGTGCCGCGACATCGCGCAGGCCCATGTTGAAACCCTGCCCGGCAATCGGGTGCATGCCGTGCGCGGCGTCCCCGGCCAGCGCGAAGCGCGGCGCGGTGTAGCGTTCGGCCAGCACCACGCCGAGCGGCCATGACCAGCGTCGCCCCTCGGTCGCCACATGGCCGAGGAAGTCGCCGAAGCGCGACCGCAGTTCTTCCTCGAAGCGTTCCAGCGGCAATCGCATGATCGCCGCGGCGACATCGCTGCGTTCGGTCCAGACGATGGAGGAGCGGTGTTTCCCGTCCCGGTCCGGCAGCGGCAGGATGGCGAAGGGCCCGGCGGGCAGGAAACGCTCATGCGCGATGTTGGCGTGGCCAAGCTCGTGCACCGCCGTGCAGACGATGCCGGACTGGTTGTAGCTCCACTCGCTGGTGCGGATGCCGGCCTCTGCCCGGAGCCGCGAGCGCCGCCCGTCGGCGGCGACCAGCAGCGCGGCGCGGATGGCCGCCCCGTCGTCGGTCGCGGCGACAACTGACGCACCGTCCTCTCGCCAGCCGGTGATTGCGGCGCCATGCCGCCAGGTGATGCGCGGATGATCCGATGTGGCGCGGAACAGCGCCGACCGGATCGCCTGGTTCTCGACGATCCAGCCCAGCGCCTCGTCTCCGACCTCCCGGTGGTCGTAATGCAGGAACAGCGGCGAGGCGCCGTCGGTCACCCGGATATCGTGGATCGCGCCGGCGAAGGGCAGCATCGCCTCCCACAGGCCGAGCTCCGTGAACAGCCGCTTCGAGGAGAACGCGATGGCCGAGGCCCGGCCGTCGAAGGCGGCGTCGAGATAATCCTCCGGCTGCTCGCGGTCGACGATGGCGACCGTCAGCCCGCCCCGCGCCGCCGCCAGCCCGAGCGTCGCCCCGACCAGCCCGCCGCCGGCGATCACCAGGTCGGCCGATTCCGTCGCCCCGGCGGGCATTTTCGGCGCGGTCATGTCGGTCTCCTTTCGCAGGCAGTGACTGTACATTCAGCAGGCAAAATATCTGCACATTTTTTGTGCATAGAATACCCCCTGAACATTTTTAGTGCAGCGCAACATCGGGGCAACCTTCCGGGATTTCCAGCGCCCAAGCTTACAAGTAGCTGTTTTCCTTGAGTCTTCAAAGGCAAATCAGATTCCGGCACGGTTCTTGTTACGTGAGGTTCAGTGCAGTCCCGCGAACCACGGTTTGGGGACCGGGGATTGCGCAAGTGAACGGTTCCGTTTCCACACTGCCAGAGAGCGGGCGGATCGGGAACCCGGCAAACAACAAAGGGAACAGAGACCGATGAAGCTGATCATGGCAATCATCAAACCCTTCAAGCTCGAGGACGTGCGCGAAGCGCTCACGCCGCTCGGCGTTCAGGGTCTGACCGTCAGCGAAGTGAAGGGGTTCGGGCGACAGAAGGGCCAGACCGAGATCTATCGCGGCGCCGAATACCAGGTGAATTTCCTGCCGAAGGTGAAGATCGAGTTCGCGGTCGACGACTCGCTCGCCGAACAGGTGGTCGAGACCATCCAGACCGCCGCCCAGACCGGCAAGATCGGTGACGGCAAGATCTTCGTCCTCAACCTCGAGGAAGCGGTCCGCATCCGGACCGGTGAGAAGAACACCGAAGCGCTTTAAGGAGACAGACAGTGACAAAGCTCGACAAGCTTACCAGGGTCGGCCTGCCTGCGGCGATTGCGGCGTTCGCACTCGCGGCCCCGGCCCACGCCCAGGAGATCAACGAAGACCCGTTCATCTTCAACTCGCTCTCGTACCTCATGCACGGTTTCATGGTGATGTGGATGGCCGCCGGCTTCTGCATGCTCGAGGCCGGTCTCGTGCGTTCCAAGAACGTGGCGACGATGTGCGTCAAGAACATCGGCCTCTATTCCATCGCCGGCATCATGTTCTACCTCGTCGGCTACCAGTTGATGTATGCCGATGTTGGCAGCTATTTCGGCACCCCCGGCATCTGGAGCGCCGGCGACGGTGAAGCCGCCCTGCTCGGCGGCGCCGACGGCGCACTTGCGGCCCTGCTCGGCGGCGAGGACGGATCGACCAATTCCGCCGGTTCCGACTGGTTCTTCCAGATGGTGTTCGTGGCCACCGCGGCCTCGATCGTCTCGGGCACGCTGGCCGAGCGCATCAAGCTCTGGCCGTTCCTGCTGTTCGTGGTCGTGCTGACCGCCGTGCTCTACCCGATCCAGGGTTCCTGGTCCTGGGGCGGCGGCTGGCTGTCGGAAGCCGGCTTCCTCGACTTCGCCGGTTCGACGATCGTGCATTCGGTCGGCGGCTGGGCGGCGCTCACCGGCGCCATCATCCTCGGCGCGCGGAAGGGCAAGTTCGTCGATGGCCGGATCAACCCGATCCCCGGTTCCTCGATGCCGCTCGCGACCCTCGGCACCTTCATCCTCTGGCTCGGCTGGTTCGGCTTCAATGGCGGCTCGCAGCTCGCCATGGGTTCCGCGGCCGACGTGATCTCGATCTCGAACATCTACATCAACACCAATATCGCCGCGGCGGCCGGTGTCGTGATCGCGATGATCATGACCCAGGTTCTCTACGGCAAGGTCGATCTCTCGATGGCGCTCAACGGCGCCCTCGGCGGCCTGGTGGCGATCACCGCCGAACCGCTGATGCCGGCCCCGTGGCAGGCAATCCTCATCGGCGGCATCGGCGGCGCGCTCGTCGTCATCGCCGTGCCGCTGCTCGACAAGCTGAAGATCGACGACGTGGTCGGCGCGATTTCCGTCCATCTCGTGGCCGGCATCTGGGGCACGCTCGCCGTGCTGATCTCGAACCCCGATGCCACCTTCCTCGGCCAGATCTACGGCATTGTCGGCGTCGGCGCCTTCATGATCGTGACCAGCTCGATCCTCTGGTTCGCCCTGAAGCTCACCATCGGCATCCGGGTTTCCGAGGAGGACGAGGAACTCGGCCTCGACCGGGCAGAGCTCGGCATGGAAGCCTATCCGGAGTTCCGCGGGTCCCAGACCCTCGGCTGAAATCAACTCTAGCAGCGACCTTGAGGGGGCTTCGGCCCCCTCATTTTTTTGCCTATTTTCCGGTATTTGCACATTTTTTAATCACTTTCTTCTGGCCGTTTGCGCTTCCCGGCGTCTCCTGCCGCCCGATAGGGCAGGTTTTCCGCCAGTGATCCGAAATGCTGCATTCCGGCACGGAACTTGAAAAGGCTGCCCCGGAAAACAGACAGCACGGCGCCCGCCGTTGCGAACAACAGGGATACCGACGCGCTTCCGGGGAAGGCTCAAGGGTGCGCCGCCGGCAGATCCCCACGAACGAGGAGAAAGACAGATGCTGCAGAGATTTGCCCTCCGCCTCGCCGCCGGCCTCGCGGCCGGCGCCGTCGCCATGCCGGCATTCGCGCAGGATTCAACCCCGGCGCTCGACACCGGCGACACGGCCTGGATGCTGACGTCGACGGTGCTGGTGCTGATGATGACGATCCCCGGGCTGGCCCTGTTCTACGGCGGCATGGTGCGCAAGGCGAACGTGCTGGCGATGCTGATGCAGTGCTTCGCGGTCTGCTGCCTCTCGACCGTGCTCTGGATGGCGCTCGGCTACAGCCTCGCCTTCTCCGAGGGCACCGCCTTCATCGGAAACGTGGACAAGATTTTCCTGAAGGGCATCGGGGTCGATTCGCTCGTCGGCACGATTCCGGAAACCGTCTTCATGACCTTCCAGATGACCTTCGCGATCATCACCCCGGCGCTGATCACCGGCGCCTTCGCCGACCGCATGAAGTTCGGCCCGATGCTGGTCTTCTCCGGCATCTGGGTGCTGGCGGTCTACGCCCCGATCACCCACTGGGTCTGGGGCGGCGGCTTCCTCGCCGATGACGGCGTCCTCGATTTCGCCGGCGGCACGGTGGTGCATATCAATGCGGGCGTCGCCGGCCTGGTGGCCGCCCTCGTGCTCGGCCGGCGCACCGGCCTCGGTTCGGAAAGCCTGGCGCCGCACAACCTGGTCTATTCGGTGATCGGGGCCTCGCTGCTCTGGGTCGGCTGGTTCGGCTTCAACGCCGGCTCCGCGGTCGCCGCCAACGGCACCGCCGGCATGGCGATGGCCGTCACCCAGATCTGCACCGCCGCGGCGGCGCTGGCCTGGATGTTCGCGGAATGGATCCTGCGTGGCAAGCCGTCGGTGCTCGGCATCATCTCTGGCGCCATCGGCGGCCTCGTCGCGATCACGCCCGCGGCCGGCTTCGTCAGCCCGTCCGGCGCCCTGATCATGGGCCTGATCGCCGGAATCGGCTGCTTCCTCGGCGCCACCTGGCTGAAGAACAAGCTGAAATACGACGACGCGCTCGACTGCTTCGGCGTCCACGGCGTCGGCGGCATCATCGGCGCGGTGCTGACCGGCGTGTTCGCGGTCGAGGCGATCGGCGGCACCCCCGGCCTGCTGGAAGGCAATCCCGGCCAGGTCTGGACCCAGATCTACGGCGTGCTGGCCACCATCGCCTATTCCGGCGTGATGACCTTCTTCATCCTCAAGGGCATCGACCTCGTCGTCGGCCTGCGCGTCGCGCCCGAACATGAACGCGATCTCGACCTCGCCCTTCACGGGGAGACCGTCCACTAGGGAACGGTCCGGAACTACCGCCCGGCACGGAACTCTCCCCCGCGCCGGGCGGGCCGCGCGGCAGAATTTTTTCAGCCCTTGGGATGGTATCTCCGCCCGGCCTGATGCTACGGTTCACGCCGAACCGGAACAGTACCGAGATCAAGGGAGAGATGTCCGATGGATTCACGCGCTGCCGTCGCCTTCAAGGCCGGTGCCCCGCTGTCGATCGAAACCGACCAGGTGGAAGGCCCGCGCGCGGGCGAGGTGAGGGTGGAGATCAAGGCGACCGGCATCTGCCACACCGATGAATTCACCCGCTCCGGCGCCGACCCGGAAGGCGCCTTCCCGGCGATCCTCGGCCACGAGGGCGCGGGCATCGTCGTCGATGTCGGGCCCGGCGTCACCTCGCTGAAGAAGGGGGATCACGTGATCCCGCTCTACACGCCGGAATGCCGGCAATGCGAGTACTGCATCTCCGGGCGCACCAATCTCTGCCAGGCGATCCGCACCACCCAGGGCCGGGGCGTGATGCCCGACGGTTCCTCGCGCTTCTCGCTCAACGGCGAGCAGGTGCTGCATTACATGGGCTGCTCGACCTTCTCGAACTACACCGTGCTGCCGGAGATCGCGCTCGCCAGGGTCCGCGAGGACGCGCCCTTCGACAAGATCTGCTATATCGGCTGCGGGGTGACCACCGGCATTGGGGCGGTGATCAACACCGCCAAGGTGAAACCGGGCGACAATGTCGTGGTCTTCGGGCTCGGCGGTATCGGCCTCAACGTCATCCAGGGCGCCCGCATGGTCGGCGCGGACATGATCGTCGGCGTCGATCTCAACCCGGCGCGGCGCGAGATCGCTGAGAAGTTCGGCATGACCCATTTCGTCAACCCGAAGGAGGTCGAGGGCGACCTCGTCCCCTATCTCGTCGACCTGACGAAGGGCGGCGCGGACTTCTCCTTCGAATGCATCGGCAATGTCGACGTGATGCGCCAGGCGCTGGAATGCTGCCACAAGGGCTGGGGCGAGAGCATCATCATCGGCGTCGCCGGCGCCGGCCAGGAAATCAGGACGCGGCCCTTCCAGCTGGTCACCGGCCGGGTCTGGCGCGGCACCGCCTTCGGCGGCGCCAGGGGCCGCACCGACGTGCCGAAGATCGTCGACTGGTACATGGAGGGCAAGATCAACATCGACGACCTGATCACCCACGTGATGCCGCTCGAGGACATCAACAAGGGATTCGACCTGATGCATGCCGGCGAGAGCATCCGCTCCGTCGTGGTGTATTGATTCTCGCCACCGGCGTTCAATAATCGTCATCCCGGACGGGAGGCGGCGTCAGCCGCGTCCCGATCCGGGACCTCGGGCGGCTCGGCTAAATCCCGGGATCCCGGGTTCGGCCTGCGGCCGCCCCAGGATGACGTTTCTTCTTTTTCAAACCTCAGAAGGCGACCCATGGCTTTCCTCTTTCTCTCCAAGAGCGACAAGGTTCATATCTGGAAAGAGGAGCTGACGCGCCTCGTTCCCGACCTCGATTTCCGCATCTGGCCGGATGCCGGCAATCCCGAGGACATCGATTTCGCGCTGATCTGGCTGCCGCCGGAAGGCGAGCTGGAACGCTATCCCAACCTCAAGGTCGCCTGTTCGCTCGGCGCCGGGGTCGACCATTTGATGAAACCCGGCATGGTGCCGGACCATGTTCCGATCGTCCGCCTCGTCGATCCGCAGATGTCGCGGCAGATGCGTGAATGGATCCTCTACGCCGTGCTGCGCTTGCACCGCGAGATGCCCATTTTCGAGGCACAGCAGCGGGACGGCGTCTGGAAGTCGCACCCGAACCCGGAAACGGCGGAGACCACCATCGGCATCCTCGGCATCGGCGAGCTTGGCGCGCTGGCCGGCAAGGCGCTGGCCGCGCTCGATTTCAAGGTCATGGGCTGGAGCCGCTCGCCGAAGGAGATCGAGGGCATCGATTGCCGCCACGGCGCCGACGGCCTCGACGCGGTGCTGGAGAACTCGAACATCATCGTCTGCCTGCTGCCGCTAACCGAAGAGACACGCGGCATCCTCGATGCGAAGGCCTTCGCCCGCATGCCGAAGGGCGCGTCCGTCATCAACGCCGCGCGCGGCGCGCATATCGTCGATGACGACCTTCTCGCGGCGCTCGACACCGGCCATCTCGCCTTCGCCATGATGGACGTGTTCCATACCGAACCGCTGCCATCGGACCATCCCTTCTGGAGCCACCCGAAGGTGACCATCACGCCGCACGTGGCGAGCCTGACCCCGCCGGCATCCAGCGCCCCGCAGATCGCCGAGAATGTCCGGCGGATGCGCGCCGGCGAACCGCTGCTGAACGTCGTCGAGAGGTCGCGGGGGTACTAGGCCGCAGACTCACTATATCGCGGCCATCACGGTGTAGCGTGACAGGATTGCCGGGATGCAGTCAATGATTGCAGAACGCCGGTATATTCTGTTGACCGGCGAGACGGTGCTTGGATACCTTTTCCTGCAGGGAAGTCGGGTTCACTGTGTGCTTCAGGAGCAGGCATGAACCGGCAGCCGTTCGGGGGAGCGGTCTGCAGAGGGGGAGGAGAGAGGATGTTCACTCTCGACATCGAGACACTGTCGGATGAGCGATGCGCGCCTGTCTCACCTCACCATGTGACGGCGGGACGCAGCCTGCCGGTGGTGGCCGGTCTCCATGCCAACGGCCGGGCCGATTTCGCTATCAGCGCAGAAAAAGCTCCGGCAGAGTCGGATGATGAAACCAGGGGAATCACCAAATATGCATCGGGTACGGATTTGCCGGTACAGGGCAACGTCTCCTGCATCTTTGCGACCGGTACTAAGTGCAATGTCACCGTAACTCCGAACGGTTCTGGCTAGTTGAAGAATGGTTTTCGAGTGATTTCGCAGACTGCATTCGGTTTGCAGCCTTGTCGATACAGCCTGTGGAAGAGCCGGCTCGTATTTTTAGTTTTTTTTGTCCGTCCCAGGGTAGGCCGATTGAGTGTCTGTGGTTGGTTTCCGCGCCGGAGTGAAGTTACTGATCTGGCTGGATTTTGTAACTTAAAAATAAACGTTGAATGATATGATATATTATTTCAAGAAAACAGCAGAAAATATTTACATTATTATGTATTGCCTTGTTAATTTGACATTGTGTCTTTATCCGGTGCTGGAATTAAGCTTTTTAAGCATAATTTTACTTAATTTTTTTTCGGTATTATTTTTGCATTTGATTAACAAGGTAACAATTATATTGCCGGTTTGCGGATCTGAAAAAGTGTTCGTTTGCTTTTTCTCCATAGCGCTTCCATTGATTATTATGTTTATCATTATTTTTAATCATTATAATATTGCAAACATTTATGTATTGTATTCTATTTCTTCATTGTTTAGCAATGCATTCTCCGTATTTCTCCTGACTATGAACAATGAAAGAATGTTGGGTATTAATAATGTTAAATCAGCTGTTCTTTCAAGATTAATTCTTTGTTTTTTAATGGTTATGAGTTCCATGAATTATAATAAATTTGAACTATTTATGGCTATATCATTTAAACATATATTGATACCATTTGGGGTTATTTTAATTTTCATGTTGTTTTCATTCATATTAATTATGGAGTATCGTTGTTTATTGTACCGGATGAATGAATTCTACCCAATGCAATCTGGTAAGGGGAGTGGTGATGGCTGATACATGGGGGTCGAGGGGTATGAAATTGATAACCGTACACCTGGAACTGATCCGGACCACGGGAAAAATTATCAGGGTCCGAGTCATGAATTTTAATTTGGGGATATAGATCCAACAACGAACCACAAAGTGGTAGATGTCGATGATACGGGTAAGATAACTGGTCGGGCTTTTAATACAATTACGAATCCAATTACTAGGCCGTAGACTCATTAATTCGCAGCCAGATTCTGATCGCGGCGAGCTTCACCATCCCGAGGCAGGTTGATCCGTGCTTGTCGCATCGGGTGGCGATGCGCCGGAAGAACCTGATCTTGTTGAAGAATCGTTCAACGAGGTTGCGGTCCTTGTAGAGTGTCTTGCCGAAGCAGGATTTCCATTTCTTGCCGGCGCGGTTGGGGATGTTCGGAACAGCTCCCTGCTGCTCGATCTGGTGCCTGAGCCACGCGCGATGTCCGGGGCAGGACCGGCTGCTCTATCGCCGACCACTCAAAATCAGTCAGGTCATATC
>JAVKCR010000285.1:0-2527 GCA_040222645.1 Rhodospirillales bacterium | reverse complement strand
CCGGACGGCAGCCGGCGGCAGGCCGAGCGCCGATACCTGTGCCGCGAGATCGAGAATGCAGAAGGCCGGATGTGACGCGAGGAAGGCTTCCACCTGTGCCGCGTTTTCCTCGGCCAGCAGCGAGCAGGTGACATAGACCAGCCGGCCGCCCGGTTTCACCAGCGCCGCGGCGCGCGGCAGGATATCCGCCTGCATGTCCCGGTACTCGGCGAGCCGGTCGGCATTCAGCAGCCAGCGCGCATCCGGGCTGCGCCGCCAGGCGCCGATGCCGGAACAGGGCGCGTCGACCAGCACGAGGTCGGCCGTCCCCGCATGTTCGGCAAGCCACGGATCGTCGCCGGAAGCCAGCGCCCGGTAGGAGAGCATGGCGCCGATGCCGGCGCCTTCCGCGCGCATCTGCAGTTCCCCGAGCCGACGGCCGTCGGTATCGCAGGCGAACAGCCGGCCCTTGCCGCCCATGGCGGCGGCGAGCGCCAGCGTCTTGCCGCCGGCGCCGGCGCAGAAATCGATCACCGTCATGCCGGGTTTCGCATCGGCCAGCAGGGCGGCGATCTGCGAGCCCTCGTCCTGCACCTCGATGCGGCCTTCCTGGAAGGAGGCATGGTTGCCGAGGGTCAGGCGCGCGCCGAGCCGGATGCCGAGCGGCGCATGCGGGACCGGTTCGGCCTCGACCCCGTCTTCCCGCAGGGCGGCCAGTTCGGTTTCCCGGTCGGACTTCAGGCCGTTGACTCGGAGATCGACCGGCGCCTCGGCATTGAGAGCCGACATCTCGCGCTCGAAATTCTCGCCGAAGGACGCCCGGAGCGGCGCCTCCAGCCAGTCCGGCACCTCGAGGCGGACCGGAAGCGGAAGATCGATATCATCATGGAAATGGCTTAGCCCGGCGGCCATGTCCGCCTCGCCGCCGTCGAGCGGCGCCGGCGCATGGGCCGAGCCGTCGAACAGGGAGCCGGGCGTCTCGCGCGTGGCGATCGCCAGGTGGGCGATGACCAGCGCCCGCGCCGAGGGCTCGGCGCCACAGGACGCAAGCCGCGCAGCGAGCCGGGCGCGGCTCCTGATCACCGCATAGACAAGGTCGCGGATCGAGCGGCGATCCTTCGAGCCGATGAAGCGCGACCGCCGGAAGGCGGCCGCCATCAGCCGGTCGGCCGGCACCTGCCCCTGGCCGAGCCGCTCGAGGATCTCGATCGCGGTCTGGATACGGGCGGCGGGGCGCATCGGCCCGTTCCCCCTTCCGCCCTACTTCAGGCCCCCGTAATTCGGCGCCTCGCGGGTGATCGTCACGTCGTGGACATGGCCTTCGATCAGGCCCGCATTGGTGATCTGCACGAATTCAGCGCGGTCCTGGAACGTCTTGATGTCGGCGCTGCCGGTATAGCCCATCGCCGCCTTCAGGCCGCCGACAAGCTGGTGAAGAACACCGCCGATCGGGCCCTTGTAGGGCACCTGGCCCTCGATGCCTTCCGGCACCAGCTTCAGGTTGTCGTTCACTTCCTGCTGGAAATAGCGGTCGGCGGACCCGCGCGCCATGGCGCCGAGCGAGCCCATGCCGCGGTAGGACTTGTAGGACCGGCCCTGGTAGAGGAACACCTCGCCCGGGCTTTCGTCGGTGCCCGCGAACAGCGAGCCGATCATGCAGCAGGAGGCGCCGGCGGCGATGGCCTTGGCGATGTCGCCGGAATACTTGATGCCGCCATCGGCGATCACCGGCACGCCTTCCTTCGCCGCGATCTCGACCACGCCGAGCAGCGCCGTGAGCTGCGGCATGCCGACGCCGGCGACCATGCGGGTGGTGCAGATCGACCCCGGGCCGATGCCGACCTTGATGCAATCCGCACCGGCATCGATCAGGGCGCGGGCGGCGGCCCCCGTCGCCACGTTGCCGGCCACGACCTGGGTGTAGTTGGTCATGCGCTTCACCGCGTCGACCGCCTGGATCACGCCGCTGGAATGGCCGTGCGCGGTGTCGATGACCACCACGTCGACCCCGGCATCGAGCAGCATTTCGGTTCGGCGCAGGCCGTCCTCGCCGACGCCGGTCGCGGCGGCGACGCGCAGCCGGCCCTGGTCGTCCTTGGCGGCGTTGGGATGCTGGTGCGCCTTCTCGATATCCTTCACCGTGATGATGCCGATGCAGCGGTAGGTCTCGTCGACCACCAGCAGCTTCTCGATGCGGAAGCGGTGAAGCAGGCGTTTCGCCTCGTCCATGCTCACGCCTTCGCGGACCGTCACCAGGTTCTCGCGGGTCATCAGCTGGCTGACCGGCTCGTCCGGGTTCGACGCGAAGCGGACATCGCGGTTGGTCAGCACGCCGACCAGTTTCCCCGATCCGTCCTCGACCACCGGCAGGCCGGAGATCTTGTTCGCCGACATCAGGTCGAGCGCCTGGCGCAACGTCGCTTCCGGCGAGATGGTGAGCGGGTTGACCACCATGCCGGCCTCGAAGCGCTTGACGCGCCGGACCTCGGTCGCCTGATCTTCCGGCGTCATGTTCTTGTGGATGACGCCGATGCCGCCATGTTGCGCC
>JAVKCR010000284.1:0-5054 GCA_040222645.1 Rhodospirillales bacterium | reverse complement strand
GGCCTCGACCAGCTCACGCCGCTTCTTGTCGTCGTCGCGATGCGACTCGGCATCCTTGACCATCTTGTCGATCTCGGTGTCGGACAGGCCGCCCGACGCCTGGATGCGGATCTGCTGCTCCTTGTTGGTCGCCTTGTCCTTGGCCGAGACGTTGACGATGCCGTTGGCGTCGATGTCGAAAGTGACCTCGATCTGGGGCATGCCGCGCGGAGAGGGCGGAATGCCGACCAGGTCGAACTGGCCGAGCAGCTTGTTGTCCGCCGCCATTTCACGTTCGCCCTGGAAGACCCGGATCGTCACCGCGTTCTGGTTGTCCTCGGCGGTGGAGAAGACCTGGCTCTTCTTGGTCGGGATCGTGGTGTTGCGGTCGATCAGCCGGGTGAAGACGCCGCCCAGCGTTTCGATGCCCA
The DNA here is from genome assembly GCA_040222645.1 of Rhodospirillales bacterium. GTDB lineage: Bacteria > Pseudomonadota > Alphaproteobacteria > Rhodospirillales > HT1-32 > HT1-32. The sequence continues at coordinate 4,644 of JAVKCR010000284.1, read as the reverse complement.
GCGACAGCGGGGTCACGTCGAGCAGCAGCACGTCCTTGACGTCGCCCTTCAGCACACCGCCCTGGATGGCGGCGCCGAGGGCCACGACTTCATCCGGGTTGACGCCCTTGTGCGGCTCGCGGCCGAAGAAATCCTTCACCGCCTCGGCGACCTTCGGCATGCGGGTCATGCCGCCGACGAGGATCACCTCGTCGATCTCGCCCGCGGAGACGCCGGCATCCTTGAGCGCCGACTTGCAGGGGTCGATGGTGCGCTTGATCAGGTCCTCGACCAGCGATTCGAGCTTGGCGCGCGAGAGTTTGATGTTGAGATGCTTCGGGCCGGACTGGTCGGCGGTGATGAACGGCAGGTTCACTTCCGTCTGCATCGAGCTCGACAGTTCGATCTTGGCCTTTTCCGCGGCTTCCTTCAGGCGCTGCAGGGCAAGCTTGTCCTTGCGCAGGTCGATCGAGCTCTCCTTTTTGAACTCGTCGGCAAGGTAGTCGATGATGCGGGAGTCGAAATCCTCACCGCCGAGGAAGGTGTCGCCGTTGGTCGACTTCACCTCGAACACGCCGTCGCCGATCTCGAGGATCGAGACGTCGAAGGTGCCGCCGCCAAGGTCATAGACCGCGATGACGCCGGTGTTCTTCTTGTCGAGGCCGTAGGCGAGGGCCGCGGCCGTCGGCTCGTTGATGATGCGCAGCACTTCGAGGCCGGCGATCTTGCCGGCGTCCTTGGTGGCCTGGCGCTGGGAATCGTTGAAATAGGCCGGGACGGTGATGACCGCCTGGGTGACCTTCTCGCCGAGATAGCTCTCGGCGGTTTCCTTCATCTTCTGCAGGATGAAGGCGGAAATCTGCGAGGGTGAATACTTGTCCTTGTTGACGCCGACCCAGGCATCTCCGTTATCGCCCTTGACGATATTGAAGGAGACGAGGTCCATGTCCTTCTTGGTCAGCGGATCGTCGAAACGGCGGCCGATCAGACGCTTGATCGCAAAAAGGGTGTTTTCCGGGTTGGTGACGGCCTGGCGCTTCGCCGGCTGTCCGACGAGACGCTCTCCGGAATCGGAGAAGGCGACCATCGACGGGGTGGTGCGGGAACCTTCGGCGTTTTCGATGACCCTTGCATCCTTGCCGTCCATGACTGCAACGCAGGAATTGGTCGTACCGAGGTCGATTCCGATAACCTTGCTCATATGTCCTACCTCTTTGGTTCGGCGGACTCCGGGGCGGTCCAGTTATCTGCGACCGGTGGGTGGAGTCCCCATGGTTGTTGTCTTCAACGGGATATCCGAGGATGGCTTCGATGAGAAGCCGGTGTTTCCAGGTGGTCGCCGTAATGACCACATAAAATCTGGGGAATTCCCGACTGGCCGCTATATAGGTCGGGCATTTCGGGCGCGCAACCGCGTAACGGCATAATTCCGCCGGATTGCATCAGCCGGTTGCCTGTATCCTCAGACACCCTGAAAACGCACCGGCAGACCCGCCGGTGCGCCTTGCAGCTCGCCGTCGCGCATCACCACGTTTCCGCGGATGACGGTGGCCATCGGCCAGCCGCGCACCTTGCGGCCGTCGAACGGGGTCCAGCCGCTCTTCGAGGCGCTCCATTCGTTGGTGATGGTGCGTTCCGCCTTCAGGTCGACGATGGTCAGGTCGGCGTCGTAGCCGCGGGCGATGCGGCCCTTGCCGGCGATGTTATAGATACGCTGCGGCCCGGCGCTGGTCAGGTCGACGAAGCGCTGCAGGGTCAGCCGGCCCGACGCCACATGGTCCAGCATCAGCGGCACCAGCGTCTGCACGCCCGGCATGCCGGACGGGCTGGCCGGGTAGGACCGACCCTTTTCTTCCAGCGTATGCGGCGCATGGTCGGAACCGATGACGTCGACGACGCCCTCGGAGAGCGCACGCCACAGCCGGTCGCGGTGCGAGGCGTCGCGGATCGGCGGGTTCATCTGGGCCAGCGTGCCGAGGGTCTCGTAGCAATCCGGCGCGGCCAGGGTCAGGTGCTGCGGCGTACATTCGACGGTGGCGAAATCCTTGGCGTCCTTCAGCAGCTCCATCTCGTCACCGGTAGTGATGTGCAGCACATGCACCCGCCGCCCGGTCTTGCGGGCCAATGCCAGCACGCGGGTGGTGGCGCGCACCGCGGTTTCCACGTCGCGCCAGACCGGGTGCATGGAGACATCGGCGCCGCCGCGGACCAGGTCGAAGCGTTCGCGCAGGCGCGGCTCGTCCTCGGCATGGATCGCGACCCGGCGGATGCCGTTGGAGAGGATCGCTTCCAGGGTGGCGTCATCCTCGGCGAGCAGGTCGCCGGTGGAGGAGCCCATGAAAACCTTCACCCCGGCGCAGCCCGGCAGCTTCTCCAGCATGCCGAGGCGGTCGGCATTGCCGGCGGAACCGCCGATGAAGAAGGCGTGATCGGTCCAGGACCGGTTCTTCGCGCGGTTGAGCTTGTCCTGGAAATCCTCCGCCGTCAGGGTCAGCGGCGAGGTGTTCGGCATTTCGAAGAAGGCGGTGACCCCGCCGAGCGCCGCCGAGGCGGACCCGGTCGCGAGGTCTTCCTTGTGCTCGAGGCCGGGCTCGCGGAAATGCACCTGGGTGTCGATGACGCCCGGCAGCACATGCAGGCCCATGGCGTCGAAGGTTTCCTTCGCCTTGGCGGAACCGAGCGCGCCGACGGCCTCGATGCGGCCGTTGCGGATGCCGATATCGGCGGCGGCTAGGGCGCGGCCGGGCAGCACGCAGGTGCCCTTGCGCACGATCAGGTCGAACATCTCATCCATTCACAGGGCCTCCGACAGGGTCTCGAAAACATCGCCGTCCGGCAGGCTTCCCATCGCATGGCGCCGGTGCCAGAGCGCGTAGAACAACAGCGTCCAGGCGGCGAACCCGTGCTCGGGTTTCAGCGTGCGGAAGAACCGGGTGGCGTCTTCAGGTGCGGCAATCTGTCCGATTCCGGGCTGGCGTGCAACCAGCGGTCCGAGTTCGGCGCCGCGCGCGGCGATCCATTCACCGACCGGCACCGTAAATCCGCGCTTCGGCGCGAAGGGTTCCGCCTCGGGCAGGGCGCGTTCCAGCCACCGGCGCAGCAGCCATTTGCCGGTCTTCCTGCGGAGCTTCATATCGTCGGGAAGCCGCGAGGCAAAGCCGGCCACCTCGGGGTCGAGAAAGGGCGTGCGCCCCTCCACGGCGTTCGCCATCAGGCAGCGGTCGAGCTTGGTCAGCAGGTCATGCGGCAGCCAGTCCTCGCAATCGACCGCCTGCAGGCGGGCAAGGGGCGAAAGCTCCTCGATACCGGCGACACGTTTCTCCGCCGCGGCGATACCGTCGCGCCAGCCATCGGTCACGCCGGCGCGCAGCAGGCCAAGCCCGTCGAAGGTCCCCTTCGCCCGCATGGGACGCCCGCCCAGCCATCTCGGGCGCAGCGCCCGGCGGTACCGGCCATAGCCGGCAAACAATTCGTCGCCGCCCTCGCCGGAGAGCACGACCTTCACGTCCTTTCGCGCCCGCGCCGCGAGCTTCCATGTCGGCAGGGTTGCGTAGTCCGCAACCGGGTCGTCGAGCCCGGCGGCGACCTCCGGCAGCAGGTTCCAGAAATCCGCCTCCGCGAACTCGACCTCCTCCATCTCGGCGCCGGCGGCTTTGGCCACGCGCCGGGCGTGTTCGCGTTCGTCGCGGGCCGCGGTTTCCGGGAACCAGGCGGTGAAGGCGCGGACCGGGCGGTCGTTCAGCCGGCGCATCATGGCGAGCACGGCGGAGGAATCCACCCCGCCGGAGAGGAACAGGCCGTAAGGTACATCGGATCGCTGGTGCATTGCGACGCTGTCCTCCAGCACCGCGTCCAGCGCCGTCAGCGCTTCCTCCTCGTCGCGGAACTTCGGTCCGTAGAGCGGTAGCGGGCTGAGGCGTTCGCGTTCCGTGATCCGGCCGTTCTCGATCAGCACCGTCTCGCCGGGCAGCAGCCGTTCGATGCCGCCGAGAATGGTCTGCCGGCCGGTGGTGAATTGCAGCTGCAGCAGTTCGGCGCGTTTCCGGGCGACGATGTCCGGCGTCTCGCCCGGCGCCACCAGCGCGTGCGCCTCGGAGGCGAAGGCGATGCCGTCTGCGGTCTCGCGGACATAGAGCGGCTTGATGCCGAAGGGGTCGCGCGACAGGGTGACCGAGCCTCGCGCCCGGTCATGCAGGGCGATCGCGTACATGCCGCGCAGCCGGTCGGCGTAGAACGGGCCGTCCTCTTCGTAGAGATAGAGCGGCGGCTCGCAGTCGGAATTGGTGCGGAAATCGCGCGGGCCGAGTTCCTTGCGGAGTTCGACATAGTTGTAGATCTCGCCGTTGGCGACGAGATGGGTGTCTGCCGGTCCGTGCAGCGGATGGTCGCCGGTCGCCAGGTCGATGATGGCGAGCCGGGTCTGGGCCAGCCCGACATTGCCGTCGAGCCATTGTCCGGTGCCGTCGGGTCCGCGATGGGCCAGCGCGTCGGTGAACCGGTCGAGGGTCGCCGGGTTCACCGGCTCGCCGGGTAGGCGAACCTGACCGGCGATGCCGCACATCAGCCAGATACCTTTTCGAAGAAGGCCTTGTACTTGTCGATCACCACCTTCTCGGTGAATTCGGCACGGTACTTCTTCCAGCCCTCGGTGGCGATCTTCTGGGC